>DERZ01000033.1:8882-33950 GCA_002361155.1 Porphyromonadaceae bacterium UBA3327
CCTTCCCGAAATAATGTTTTCGCAATAAAGTCAATTACTGTTATTTTACTCTTCCGAGAACCGAGAGGATAGTGTCGCCGATTCCGATGGTATAGCCGTTGGAGTTCCAGACTATGCGGTTGAAAGTGTCGGCTATTGCAAACACCGGTTTGCCGACGTTTTCGGCGAGATGCAGCGATTCCTTAATCTCCTTCAGTGAAACTCCCGACTTGTCGATTCCGAAAACCACATTGGAGGGAAGCTGAGGGAATGATTCTGCCTTGAAACGCCCCGCAAGAGCTTCATCCTCGAAGAGGAGCAGAATCTTACAGCCGGTTTCCTCCAGTTGCCTGGCTCTTGCCGACAAGTCATTGAGTGCATGCGTCGACGGCTCATGATTCGGAGAGATGATTCCTATCACATAATATCCGCGCCCGGTTGTGGAGAGGATGCTCTTGTCTGTATCCAGTGCTATATCATGATAAATATTTTCGGCATTCAGGTTTCCGATAACCGATATCTCGCTGTTGTCCTGTCGTATCTTTAGCTCCTTGGAAATTTTTTCGCCGGGCGCTACGGTGAATATTTCAGACCTTGCGAGTACACCGCCGTTGGCCAGGCGTTGTCCGGAGGTGAGGATGTATTGTCCCGGTTCAAGAGCTAACGGTTTTGAAAAAATCTGAGAGACAGTAGCTCCTTCGTCGAATTCGAGCTGTCGCGGGACTCCGTTGGAGATCCGTGATATGGAGAACTGTGAATAATACTTGGGATCCACCATATATCCTTCAGGTGAGAATTTGAGTGTCAGTTCTCCCTTGACGTAATCATTATTATTTCCTGTTTTCTCATCGGCAGATTCTAAAGACACATTGCGCCATGCGCCTTCCGGCGAAAGATACTGTGTCGCGGCCGTCACCGGATCGATGCGTGCCGGCATTCCGAGTGATCGTGCGGCAGCCACGTAGAAAATCTCACGTGACAGTCTGTCGGCTTTTCTGCTCTGCATCACTGATGCCGGGCTTATTCGGATTGCTTTCGGATTTTCGGCATCGGCAAGTTCTATGTTGCGGCATACCCATGCGGCAAGAGAGTCGGGATTGTGTGTAATATCCTCCTTCTTCAGTTCATTTACAATTATTCCGCGCCAAGGAGTAAGGTTTTCATATTCAACGCGTGGATTGAGGATATAGGCTGCGTGGATATCTGCATCCCACTCCGACCGGTTTGTCAGACGGGGAGTATTACGGAGGTGATCGAGTACTACCTCCGCCGATATATCGCGTCGGTCTTTCTCACTGATATTCTCCAGCAGCATCAGTGCCATTTCCCGTTCATAACCATAAAGGCCACGAAGCAAGTCGGCAAGCACTTTGTGATTGCCCCGCGATTCGGTCAGAACCTTTGCAGTGCGTTGCGGGTTGAGTTCCAGTTCTTCTGCCAAATTCCGGGCAAGGGCTGAAGTGATGAAGGTTGATGTATAGGCATTGCGGATCGAGTCCTCCCGGTGCATCCTCAGATTGTTCAGTTCGCGTTGCGCATTGCTTACCGCCGGCGTATTGCTTCCCGCTGCGGGAGGTATTATGTCGAACGTGAAAGTTCCCTCCGAAGCGGCATCCTTGTCTAAGGTCACTTCCAGTATCCCCTGTCCCGGTCTTCCTTTCGCAAATCCGAATCTGCCCCCTTCGCAGGCCCAGACCATCATGTCGCCGATACCGGCCGACAGCGAAGCTTCTCCGTTGGCATCCGCCCTCTTGGTGACAGCCGGGAAATACTCCGAATAGTTGTAAATGCAGAAATTTACCTCGGCGTCGGCAGCCGGAGCGCCGTCCGCACGCACGACTCTCACCGGGAGATCAGCCACTGGCGCATAGTTGGAGGTTACGTTTATACGGGTGGTAAGCGGCTCTTTGAGCAACACCTCTTCCGGTCCCTTGTAGTCGCCCACTACATTGGTGCTCATCAGAAGTCCGCGGGATGCGGGGTCGTTGAACCACGCCAGGTCAAGTACCGGTTCCGGCTCGCAGGCACCGAGAAAATGCCACTTGCCGTCCGCCCAGGCCTCAACCCACGCGTGATTGTCATCTGTATGTGCCCACCTCGGGGTATATATCTGACGTGCGGGAATACCTACCGAACGAAGAGCCGCCACGGTGAATGTCGACTCCTCGCCACAGCGTCCTATCGCCTGGCTTACCGCCGACAGCGGAGAGGATGTGCGGGCATCCGACGGACAGTAGGTGACCTTCTCGTGGCACCAGTGGTTCACCTCAAGTATGGCATCCATCATGTTCATTCCCTTCACCCGATCCTTCAGTTCTTTGTAAAAGACAGGCCTGGACATGTCGAGACTCTCGTTGTTGACTCTGACAGGAAGTACGAAATGCAGAAACTCGCGGTCAGGCACTGTTTTGCCCCAGGGCATTTCCTTGCGTGCGCGCAGCGATGACTCCACGTTTGCCTGATAGAACTCGCGAGAATAATCGAGTCTGTCGGGAAGCGGCATTGATGAATACAGGAAATCGACAGCCTCTTGCGGAGTAATGGCAAAAGCCGTAAAAGTGCAGACAAGCGCTGCAGACGTAAATATATTTTTAATCATAGTGTAGTTGTTCTGTTTATTATTTCGATCAGTTCCGCAACTTTTTCGGAAGAAGTCGACATCCGTGCGTACTCGTCGGAACCGGGAGTTCCCATCGGGACATCGTCTCTGCGGAACCGCATTCCGCTGGCCGACGGTCCGCGGGCAGTGGAGTGGATTATGTCGACACCGGTTTCTCTGATGATTGTTGCGGCGTTGCCGGCGTTAACTCCGCAACCGGCCATAATCATAAGCCTGCCTGCCGCACGACGAACGAGTTCCCGCAACGTCACGATTCCATCCTGAGCCGTCGGGGCAAGCCCCGATGTGAGCAGACAGTCGCATCCGAGACTGATCGCCTCTTCAAGACTTTTATCCGGATTCCTTACAAGGTCGAAAGCCCGATGGAAAGTGACGTTGGCATGATGGTTTATCGAACGTGCCTTTGAAATGAGTTTCCCGCATATATCCGTATCGATATCTCCATCAGGAGTCAGCGCGCCTATTACCACGCCTGTTGCTCCGGAAGCTACAGCAAACTCGATGTCTCTCTCCATCACCGATATTTCATGCCAGGAATAGAGGAAATCGCCGGGACGTGGACGTATCAGGACATTGACCTCCGGGATACCTGAAGCTACCGCAGTCTCTATGGTAGCCGCCGAAGGCGTCAGGCCGCCATCCGACAATCCGGAGCACAGTTCTATACGCGACGCACCTCCTGCTATCGCTGCCGCGACACTGGCCGGATCTCCGCAGCAAATCTCCAGCCGGTGAATACTGTCCGGCTTCTGTGAAACAATTCCTCTCATATCTCGCATTCTATAATGAAATCGGGAGTGTCTTCAATTTCCGGCAGATGCACAAGAGTGCAATCGTCAGTTCTGGTGAGGCGCACTTTTTTACCTGACTTGAATTCGAAAGCTTTCTTGATACGGACATTTCCCGGCACTATGATGGCCTTGTTCTCCGGGGTCAACACATGTAGAAACAGTCGGTTCCCCTTTTTTGTGGATGTTCCCCAGGACTGGGCGGCAAAGGGACTGCCCTCGGTGCCGTAGATGGTCTCGCCGTTTTCTCTCATCCATGTCCCTATTTTAGCGAGGCGGTCGAGAGCTGCGGCCGGAAGAGCTCCGCTTGGTTGCGGCCCGATGTTGAGGAGAAGATTGGCGCCAAGTCCGGCGGCCTTTACAAGATAGCGTATCAGCGTATCCGCGTCCTTGTAATTCTGGTCCATGATCTTGTATCCCCACATGCCGTTCATTGTGTTGCATGTTTCCAGCGGCAACCGGCTGATGTCCTGAAATGAATATCCTGCCGTGTTTTCTCCCGGCAGGTCGCGTTCGAAAATCTGTATGTCCTCGCCCGGGAATGGATTCTGATGATGGTTGTTGGCCACCATGCAGGAGGGTTGAAGCCTGTGAATAAGCTCATACTGTTCGTCGAGGTGCCAGTCAAAAGGAGTCTTGTCCTCGTCATGGTCCCACCACCCGTCGAACCAGATGGCGCGGATCGGTCCGTAGCCCGTCAGCAACTCTGTGAGCTGGCGGTTCATGAACCCGTAGTATGAATTCCAGTCGGCTTTCCCAGGGTCGCGGCCTGTTGTCTTGCCGGTACGGCCTTGCGGATAATCGTCGCGTACCCAGTCGAGATGGGAATAATACAGATGAAGGGCTATTCCCTGACGGGCACATTCCTCGGAGAGTTCCTTGAGAATGTCGCGGCCGAAAGGGGTGCCGTCAACAATATCATATTCTCCTTCAGCCGTGTCCCACATCGAGAATCCGTCGTGATGTCGCGACGTGATGCATATATATCTGGCTCCGGCGTCCTTGATGGACGACACCCATTCAGCGGCGTTGAATTCGGCGGGATAGAACCCCCTTGCCGCCTTCTTGTATTCCTCGGCCTTCGGACCGTAATTTAGGTACCATTCCCCTTGTCCGAACATGCTGTATATACCCCAGTGGATGAATATGCCGAACCTGTCGTCGGAAAACTGCCTCTGTGACTCAATCACGGCCTCCGAAGGGGTGTAGCCGGAGGCCGGCAATGACATAGCCGCGCAACACAGAGCCAGATTTACAGGCAAATTGATGAATTTATTTATTTTCATTGAATAGTGTTGTTTTCTGATCATGACATGCTTAAAGGCAGGGAGGCGGCCCCGAGAATCGCGGCGTCGGCATCGTGAAGCTTCGAGAGAAGGAAACGCACCCGATCCTTATAGAGGAACAGTGCGGATTCGAGAAAGGCCTCCCGCATCGGCTTGAGCAGCAGATCGCCGGCCTTCGAGACTCCTCCGAAGAGGATAAATGCCTCGGGGTCTGTCACAGCCGCGAATTCCGCTGCCGCTTTACCGAGACAGTGGCCGGTGAATTCATAAATGCGGTTGGCGAGTCTGTCTCCGTCGCATGCGGCTATCTGAACTTTCTTCGGAGTCATTTCTCCCTGAGGGATATCACGAAGTACGGATGGTTCGTCACTTTCCGCCAGCATTCGGCGGGCAGTCTTCCTGATACCGTCGGCGGAGCCTATTGTGTGGAGGCATCCGTAACGGCCGCAGCTGCAGAGTCTGTCGGAGGCGAAAGGGAATGTGACATGTCCGAGTTCGCCGGCGAATCCGCTTCTTCCGGACAGCAGATGGCCGTCGCATACTATGCCGCCGCCTACGCTTGTGCCGAGCGTAAGGACTATGAAATTCCTGAGTCCGGCGGCGGCGCCGTATGTCATTTCTCCTATGGCGGCAGCGTTGGCGTCGTTGCTGATGACGGTTCGGAGCCCGGTGCGGCTTTCCATCATGTTTACGAGAGCGATGGGAGAGGGCCAGGGCAGATTGGTGGCGCCCTCGATGCATCCTGTCGAGGCGTTGGCGCACGGCGCGCCGATTCCGATTCCCTCTATCATGCCCTCAAGAATGTTGTCGGCAATCATACGGGATATCTTCGAGGCGAGATTGTCGGCCCATTTCTCCACAGTGGGTGTGCGCGTGGGGATAGAGTCGTTGGCCACAATATGGCCTACCGAGTCCACTATCGCAAATGCGGTATTGGTTCCTCCGAGATCCACTCCCACTGTGAATGGAGGATATAATTCAGTTGTTTCCATGATACAGGTTCTATTTACATATATTATTCTACATTGGGCGTCCCTTCTGGATAAATTAGCGTCGGCACTTTATCCAGACGCACCTTGGCTTTCGCTGTGAAATATACGGGCCGGTAGGTGAGTGTCCTGAGACGGCGCAGCGCCGATATCGAAAGTCCCGGAGATGGTGCCGAACCGGTCACTCCGGTGTGCTTGAGATGCATCATCATGTCGCGGACGCTTCGGAACTCCACCTTTATCTCATCCTCCTCCACAAGGATATCCTCGAAATCCCGGTCAAGCCATTCCTGCAGTTCCGCTGCTCCCGGATACCGCAACGGCACGGGGCGGAACTCATCGAGTTCTCCCATATTGCCGGGAAGAAACGTGGACATGGCGATTCTTCCGCCTGGACGGAGATGTCTGGAGCATTCATGCAGAAAGCGGGGAATGTCGGCGAACCATTGGATGGCCGAGGCCGACAGAATCCAGTCGTATTCCTCTCCTTCGTCGGCAAGCCACAACTCTGCATCGCATTTGTGATAATGTTCCTCAGGCGCCACGCCGAAACGGGGAATGTCGGCTATATCCACGAATTCGGCGCGTGCGGGAGAAAGCAGAGAGCCGTATTCCTTTGTGAAAAGTCCGGTACCCGGTCCTATTTCGAGGGTGGATACACCTGATACCCCGCAATCTGTCCCGGTTATTTCGGCAACACCTGATATCTGCTGTCTCTTTCTGTTTTCCTCAAGATGTGCCTTTATCAATGATGCGAGACGTATGGCAGCCATATTCTGGGCTATGGCATGGGTGTCGTAGGAATCGGACGCATTGCTGAAATGCCGGGATATTGTAATGGTGTCGGCTATAACCGATCTTATTACGAGTCCGATATCAGTATAATGCGCCCAGTCTGTCTCAACAGTTTGCACATCAGGGTCGATGGCCCAGCATCGTCTCATGTTTTCAGGCGGGAATATTCTGTCGTTGGCACTGATGTAAGCGCGCGTCCATGGAAGTCGCCATGCCTCTTCAGAGGCACACTTCGGAGCGGAGGAAGCTACGGTATAGAGTCCTTTTCGGAGATATTCAGTCTGTTCGGCATTTTCCTCCGCAGGGAAGCAGCGGTTTAACGTTTCCTTGTCCGGCATCATGCGGCGTCTGAATCTGTAGAGATTCTCAGGTGTAAGATTGTCGGCTGTTCCCATGAATATCTCCACTGGAATTCCGTGAGTGTCGCTTACAGGAAGGGGAGTTCCGTTTATCGCGTAGGCTGCCGTGATTCTTCGCGGATCGAGTGTCCTCTCCGCAGCGAATACACCGAGCGACCATGCGAATACATATACCGTATAATATCCGTCTAAAACAGCGTCAGGCAACGTAAGGTCGCTGTAATCGTACACTACGGCCACATCCCATGTGTCATGACTTACATTGGCATACAGACGCGGTTCCGCGCTCCAGCCGGTGAATATTAGAATCAGTCGCGAATTCTCTTTAGCTTTATGTATGAATTCAACCTTCATAATTTTCTGATAATATCGGCAACTTTATGAATGTCGCTGTCTGACAGCCCTGCGTTGAGCGAGAACCTGATCCTTTCGCCTCCGGGCGGGACAGTAGGGCGCCGTATGGCCAGGGCGATCACGCCCTGCTCTCCGAGGCGGTGCGACATTTTTACCGCCTTTGTAGCGTCTCCTGCCATAAGAGGAACTATCTGCGAACGAGAAACGCATTCCTTTCCCGTGATGTCTTCGATGATCCCGCGAAATTCAGCCGATATCTCTGCGAGACGCGCACGTTCATCCGACATATCCTCGAGAATCTCGGTCATCATCAGGCTCCATGCGGCGCAAACTGGTGGTATGGCGGTCGAGAATATGAGGCTGCGCGCGGCGTTCACAAGATAATCGCGCAGTGTCGCCGAAGTCGATACAAAGGCGCCTGAGGAGGCGCAGGCTTTGCCGAAAGTTCCGACAATAATATCGGTTTCATCTATTAGTCCGAGTGATTCCGCCACCCCCAGACCTTTTTTGCCGAATACTCCGAATGCATGGGCCTCGTCTATATATAGCATTATTTCGGGGAATTCCCGGCGTAGCGCCACAAGCTCTTCCAAAGGCGCGATATCTCCGTCCATACTGTAGACGGATTCCGCCATTACTATTATCCGGTCGAACTCGCCACGTCTTTTCTCGACTATGCGGCGGAGATGATCCGTGTCGTTATGTCTCCATCTTTCCATCTGCGTGTTCCGCATGACAAGGCCGTCGATGGCGGAGGCATGTATAAGCCTGTCCGGCAAAAAGAGTGTCCCCGGGATGTTCAGAGCCGATACGGTGCCGACATTGGCGTGGTATCCGGAGTTGAAGAGCAACGCCGGACGACCGTAAAGATCCTCCAGCCTGTTTTCAAGCATGCCGAATATCCGCTGGTCCGACGCGAGCAACCGTGACGCGGAGGCCGACATCGAAATCTCCGGAAACCTTTCTGAGAATCCTTGGCGGAACATGGTCTGCCTTGCAGCGAGTCCCATATAGTCGTTGCCCGACAGGTCGAGTAATCCCCTGCCAGCCCGGTGGGGCGGTATCTCGCGCAACCTTCCCTCTCGGCGGAAATCTTCCAATATTGATTTATAATCCATAGAATGATCCAATGCTATTGTTTGGAAAAATAGTCATCGAGACTTCCGATAAGCGCATCGCACAGGAAGCGCACCTGCTTGTCGGTTACCGCAAGATAGGGGGGCATTATATAGGCGTTGTGCCCGAAAGGACGAATCCATGCGCCTCGCGCCACACAATGCTTCTGATATCTGCCGGTATCGATCGGTTCGCGGGTCTCGATCACTCCGATGCCGCCGAGAACGCGGATGTCGGCTACGTATGGCCGGTCCGATGCCGATGCCAGCCGCTCCCTCATAATGGACTCTATCTCCAGAATGCGTTCCTGCCATGGCGATTCGAGCAACAGTTTTATGGAGGCTGTCGCGATGGCGCAGGCGAGAGGATTCCCCATGAACGTAGGGCCATGCATCATCACTCCGGATTGGGATGAGGAAATCATGTCGGCAACCTTTGCCGAGGCCGCCACTGTCGCGAAGGTCATATATCCGCCCGTGATGGCTTTGCCTATCAGCATAATGTCCGGTTGTACGCCGGCGTGTTCACAGGCAAACAATTTGCCCGTGCGGCCGAAACCTGTCGCTATCTCGTCGAAAATAAGAAGTACTCCGCAGTTATCGCATTCTTTGCGTAGCTCGCGGAGATATTGCGGATGATAAAACCGCATTCCTCCCGCTCCCTGCACCACCGGTTCAAGTATTACGGCGGCAAGCTCATCGGAATTTTTACGGATAAGGTTCCTCATCGGCTCGAAATCTGCGGAATCCCATTCCTCTCCAAAACGGCAGCGGGGCGCGGGAGCGAAGTGACGGATGGGAAGCGCCGGACCGAACGCGCCGTGCATACCTGTGACAGGATCGCACACCGACATTGCGTTCCATGTATCGCCGTGATAACCGGAACGGATGGTGGCGAAGTTGGTCTTTTTAGGATCGTCATGGGCCTGCACAGCCATCTTCATTGCCACTTCGGTGGCCACAGAACCGGAATCCGCATAGAACAGATGGTTCATGTCCGGCGGCAATATGGTGAGGAGCTGCTTGCCGAGTTCAACGGCCGGTTCGTGGGTGAGTCCTCCGAACATCACGTGCGACATCCGTTCTATCTGCCGGTGCGCGGCCTCGTTGAGGACCGGATTGTTGTATCCGTGAATAACGCACCACCAGGAGGACATTCCGTCGACAAGACGACGTCCGTCTTCAAGTATCAGTTCCGCTCCGCGGGCCTCTCGCACCTTGTATGTGGGAAGAGGATTATGGGTGGATGTATAGGGATGCCAGAGATGTTCCCTGTCGAAGTTGTCGAAGACTGTATTGTTCTTTTCAGAATCCATATATTTTATATAAACTCATGGGTTTCCAACTGTTGTTATCAATTATACCGGATCCACGTCGTAATATACCATAGTCGCTTTCATTTCAGGCAGTCCCGATATGGCAACATGGCATTCCCTGAGCAATCTCTTTACTTTACTCATGGAGGCTCCGGCTTCCACTTTCAGCATAATGCTCTGTATGTACCAGAGAGCCACACGGCTCACGAAAGGTTTCTCCGGTCCGAGAACACGGCTGCCGAAAATCTCGCGCAGTTTCATAGTCATGGCGGTGGCGGCACGGTCTGCCAAGACGGAATCCTTGTTTTTAAGGTATATGCCGATTACTTTTGTGAACGGCGGATAGGAATAGCGCTTTCGTTCAATTATCTCATGGTGGTAAAATCCTTGATAATCATGATCTTTAACAAACTTAAGCACTGGATCGTCGGGTCGTGTGGTCTGGATGATTACCTTGCCCCGTGTGCCGTTTCGTCTGCCGGCCCTGCCGGCCACCTGTTCAAGCATATTGAAAGCGCGCTCGTCGCTTCTGAAATCGGGAAAGTTGAGAAGAGTGTCGGCGTTTATCACACCCACCACCTTGACTTTCTCGAAATCAAGACCTTTGGTCACCATCTGCGTACCGACGAGGATGTCTGACCTGTGTGCGGAGAAGTTCTCGATAATTTCCTGAAAAGCATCCTTGTTGCGCGTGGTGTCGAGATCCATGCGACTGATCCGGCTCTCTTTGAATATCTCCTGTACCTCTTCGGCGATCCGTTCCGTACCATAGCCGTATGTCTCTATGTCGATGCCTTCACATGCGGGACATACGCGCGGCATAAGACTGGTAAATCCGCAATAATGGCATTTCAAAAGATTGATTTTCTTATGATAGACGAGCGATACATCGCAGTTATCACACTTTGGGGTCCAGCCGCAGGTGCGGCAAATCACCATCGGCGCAAACCCTCGGCGATTCTGGAACACAATTCCCTGCAGTTCTTCTCCGATAGCCTCACGCATCTCATGCATGAGCGGGCGGGAAAGACTGCCGTGGCTGATTTTCTTCTTTCGCTGCTCCTTCATGTCGACGATTTCCACTTCGGGGAGTTCGGCACCTTCGAACCGTTCGTACAGCGAAGCGAGTCCATATTTACCTGAAGAGGCTTTGTAGAAAGTCTCCACCGACGGTGTGGCGGAGCCGAGCAGGACTCTCGCTCCATGCATTGAGGCAAGCACGGTGGCTACGTCGCGGGCATTGTAGCGTGGGGCTGGATCGTACTGTTTGAACGATGCCTCATGCTCCTCGTCCACAATTACGAGACCGAGGCGCGCGAAGGGAAGGAATACGGAGGAGCGGGCCCCAAGCACGACAGCAGGCTCGTTGTCTGTGAGGAGACGTTTCCAGATATCCACGCGTTCATTATCGGTGAATTTGGAATGATATACAATAAGACGGTTGCCGAATGCGCGCCGCAGTCTGTCGGTCAGCTGCGTGGTCAGCGAAATTTCGGGCACGAGATATAGCACCTGGGTGCCGTCTTTCAGTGCGGCGGCTATCAGATGGTTGTAGATCTCTGTCTTTCCGCTGCCGGTCAGACCGTGGAGCAACACCACATCTTTATCCTGGAACAGTCTCCGGATTTCATCCATGGCCTTGCGTTGTCCGGCACTTAGCTGGACAAGACTGATCTCAATGTTGTCGCTCACGCTGTTGAAGCGGTTTATCACCCGCCGTTCCATGCGTAATATACCTTTGTCGACGAGAGCCTTGAGTACACCCGGGGTTACTCCGGGCACTTCAAGAAGTTCCGTGCGGGACACATCATGCAGCGGTGCGGCCTGCCGCATCCATCCTGATTTGTCGAGATACGACACAAGGGCGTTCTCCTGCTGGCGGGCGCGTTTTATCCTGTCGAAGAAAGAATGAAGTTTTTCGTTGTCGCCCCTTTCTGCGTCAAGAACTACAAAAGTCTGTTTCTTCGGCCGGTATTTTTCGACTATTCTCTCATCGACTTCCACAACTCCGGCCTGCAGCAGCTGACTCACCGTTCCGGCGGCGTTGGCTAAGCCCGTGGCTATAGATATCTCCGAGATGCTCATACGTTTCTTCTGTTCGAGCAACTGTATGACAATGGCTTGTCGTTCGGTGAAATGTGTGTCGCTGTCCGCTTCGAAGTCCTGATTTAGCGTGACGGACGTCTCGCTTTCCGGTTTCAGTCCTGTCGGGACGGCTGCCTTGTAGACTTCCCCCACAGAACACAGATAATACTCCGATATCCATTTCCAGAGTTTCATCTGCGGATACCGCACTGCCGGACGCGGGTCGAGAAGCGCCATCAGAGGTTTGACTTCGTAGGCTGGCATTGTCGAATGGACGCTCTCCACAATACCGGTGTAGAATTTCTTCCGGCCGAACTGTACGAGCACACGTGAGCCAACCTGCAGGGAAGACTCCATTTCCGATGGAATCTCGTAAGTGAAGGTGGAGCTAAGAGGCAGTGGAAGTATTATTTCCGCGAACATCGGCTTCATGAGTATCATCTTTGGGAGAATGTTCTACAATCTATTTGTCAGACCCCGATACTCTTTTTTATGGGATTAAGACTAATAGTTAGTGCAAATTTAGTCATAATCCGAGAAAAAATGTTAAATTTGCGCTGAAAAAATAAATTAACGGCCTGAAGTCTTCTCTGTGAAATCATGATTAAAGAGTCTTCAGGGATAAATTTTAAACAAAAAAGCTATGAAAAGAGCAAAGATTGCCGTGGTGGTGGCACTGGTGGCCCTTGTGTCCGGTTTCCAGGCCAACGCGAGACTCGCCTTCGGTGTGAAAGCCGGTCTCAATGTGAACAAAATGCATCTTAACCATGATGAACTGTTAGACGGCAGCAACCGGGCCGGATTCACTGTCGGTGTGATGGGAGAATATACCTTGCCGATGATCGGCCTTGGTGTGGATCTCTCTCTGATGTATACCCGCATGAACAGTGAGGTTGAAGCCCATATCAAGACCGGCAGTCTCAACACCGGAGCGTTGGCAGAGTATAATGTAGGCAAGAATTTTCTCGAGATTCCGCTGAATTTGAAATATAAGTTCTCGATTCCCGTTGTGCGTCACATTTTCGCACCTATGGTATATACCGGTCCTACGCTCGCTCTCAAACTTGACGGCAGCCAGAATTCATTTGCCACAAAGACATGCCAGTGGGGCTGGAACGTCGGAATCGGTCTGGAGTTCATCCGTCATCTTCAGGTGTCGGCAGGTTATACGTTCGGTATCAACAATGTGATGGACGACGTGGATCTTCCTTTTAATCTCGGCACCGTCACGCCGGGAGACATCAACATGCGCAACAATTACTGGACCGTAACAGCCGCATGGCTCTTCTGACGACATGAAAAAATTGCTGATATTGATTCTTACAGTGGCTACAGCCCTCGGCGCGAACGCAAAGTTCCGCTGGGGTCCCACTGTAGGAACGAACTTCTCCAATTTCTACTGGAACCAGCCGCTGCTTCATTCGCGCACACTTGCCGGAGTGAGCGGCGGTGTGATGGGAGAGGTGATGATCCCCGGAATCGGATTCGGAGTGGACATGGCGCTGAAGTATACGTTCAAGGGAGCCAAGACTATGTTCGGCGAATATGACGTGTGGAGTTCCGACGGTTTCGGAACGGAGACGATGCGCTTCCATACCATCCAGATTCCAGTAAACCTGCGCTTCAAGTGGACGCGTATGAACGGATTCGAGCATTATCTGGCTCCGATCGTGTTCGGCGGACCTTCCTTCAATTTTTATGCCGCGCACACTGACTGCAAGGCTGTGGAGATTCCCGCCGCATCGGTCGGACTGCAGTGTGGTATCGGCGCCGAGGTGTTCGAGCGCTATCAGCTTACAGCCGGATTCCTCTGGGACCTCTCCCACGACATACGCACCGTAAAACTCGATGACAATGCCGCGAGAATGCGGGGATGGTTCATCGACTTTGCCGTACTTTTCTAAATTATCTGTAAAATCGCTGAAATGGAAGATACAAACAATCAGCCGGAGAGCGACGAGATGAGGATTGTGTCCAAGGCAGTGGAGATGCTGAAGACCGTATATGATCCTGAGATCCCCGTGAATGTCTATGACCTTGGTCTTATATACAGAGCAGAATATACCGTGGAGGACAAGACCCTTCATGTGGACATGACGCTGACAGCGCCATCCTGCCCTGCGGCCGACTTCATCATGGAGGACATCCGCCAGAAACTGGTAAGCATCCAGGGTCCGGAGAAAGTGGATCTGCGTCTCGTCTTCGAACCTGAATGGAATCAGGACATGATGACCGAGGAAGCCAAACTTGAACTCGGATTCCTCTGATGAAGGCCTATTTTCTTAGCGACCTGCATCTCGGAGCACCATATTTTCCCGACTCCAGGAAAGCGGAGTTGAGAGTGGTCGATTTTCTCGACTCGATAAAGGATGACGCCCATACCATCTACCTTCTGGGCGACATCCTTGATTATTGGTACGAGTACCGGTATGTGGTGCCCCGCGGTTTTGTCAGATTCTTCGGCAAGCTTGCCGAACTCGCCGACAGCGGGGTGCGTATAGTATGGTTCATCGGTAACCATGATATCTGGATCTTCGACTATCTGCCCTCGGAGCTTGGTATAGAGGTGGTGGATGGCGCTCTGGTGGAGGAAATAGACGGACATTTCTTCTATATGACGCATGGTGACGGTATAGGGAGACTCAAGCCATCTTTCAAAGTACTCCGCCAGCTCTTCCGAAGCCGGTGGTGCCAGAAGGCTTTCGCGGCGATCCATCCGCGCTGGACCGTACCTTTCGCCTACGGCTGGAGCCGGCATTCACGCAAAATCGAGGGGCCGTCAGAGGCCGATGCCCGGCGCATGATGGAGAACATCACCGTATTCAGCCGTGGTTATCTTGAAAAACATTCCGAAATAAATTACTTTATATATGGCCACCTCCATCTTCTTGAGGATTTCGAACTTACCCCGACATGCCGGATGGTGGTTCTCGGTGAATGGATAGCGGCGATGAGTTACGGAGTATGGGACGGTAAGGAATTACGGCTTGAAACTTACCATTGCCGAGAATAGCAATCATTTTTACAGAGAGGAAAAATACGTAAAGGCAAAATATCATAAAAAGTCGAATTAATCGGAACTTTTTGGATACTGTTTCAAAAAAAATCATTAAATTTGCAAAGAATTGGCGTTTGCGAAGGGTCATTTGTCGGATACCGATGGGCCTTCGACAGTGCATATAAATTATTATAGATTTCAACAAACGGGATATCAGAATTTTATCTGATTATAGGGGCCATGCGTGGCTCAGGTAGCGTTACAAAAGAAATTAAACAATATGGTAATTCAGCGTTGGCAATCGGTTTTGCTTCTTATAGTGGCTGCATTGATGGGCAGTTTCACATTTCTATCGCTCGGGCAGATCCAGATGCCTGAGGAAAGTCTTAATTTTACCACTCTCGGCTTTGAAATCGAGGGCATACCGACCGACGGGGCTCAGTCGGGTTACCGTGCCCATACATGGATATTTTTCATAGTGTCGCTGATGAGCGCGATCATTCCGTTAATCAACATTTTTCTCTTCAGGAATCTTCGCCTCCAGAAGACCCTATGTCTTGTGGAAGTGCTGTTCATACTTGCAACGGTCGGTGTCGGCTGCGTATACGGATACTCGTTGTTCTCGCCCTATTACGTGAGCTGGTCATCGGTTATCATAATGCCGCTTCTTGCGTTTCTCGGCGATGTCATGGCGTACAACCGTATCAACAGCGACCTGAAGTTGCTTTCTTCCGCCGATCGTCTGCGCTGAGGCGTAAGTGTCGGCAGGAAGTATTACTCACAATTATAACCCAGTCTCTAAGAGTCACACCTTATACATCATGGCAAAAGAACTTAAAAACTTCACTAAAAGATCGGATAATTATTCCCAATGGTATAACGAACTTGTAGCGAAGGCCGATCTGGCTGAGCAGAGCGCGGTACGCGGCTGCATGGTCATCAAGCCTTATGGATACGCCATCTGGGAAAAAATGCAGCGGCAACTGGATGACATGTTCAAAGCCACAGGCCACCAGAACGCCTATTTTCCTCTGCTTATTCCCAAATCATTCCTTAGCCGGGAAGCTGATCATGTGGAGGGATTCGCCAAGGAATGTGCGGTTGTGACTCACTATCGCCTCAAGAACGATCCCGAGGGAAACGGTGTGGTGGTCGATCCTGCCGCCCGTCTTGAGGAGGAACTGATCATACGTCCCACATCGGAGACAATTATCTGGAACACCTACAAAAACTGGATTCACTCTTATCGTGATCTCCCCATACTGGTAAACCAGTGGGCGAATGTGTTCCGTTGGGAGATGCGCACGAGAATGTTCCTTCGGACAGCCGAATTCCTGTGGCAGGAAGGACACACCGCACACGCCACTCGAGAGGAGGCAGAAAAAGAGTCGCGCAAGATGCTTGATGTGTATGCCGATTTTGCCCAGAACTATATGGCGGTGCCTGTGATCAAGGGAGTGAAAACCCCGTCGGAAAGATTTGCCGGTGCGATCGACACATTCACCATCGAGGCCATGATGCAGGACGGAAAGGCACTGCAGTCGGGTACGTCGCATTTCCTTGGACAGAATTTTGCCAAGGCGTTCGATGTGACTTTCATGAACAGGGAGAATAAGCCGGAATATGTGTGGGCTACCTCCTGGGGAGTCTCCACGCGTCTGATGGGAGCCCTCATAATGACTCACAGCGATGACAACGGACTCGTGCTCCCTCCAGCTTTGGCTCCCGTTCAGGTAGTGATTGTGCCCATATATAAGAATGAGGAAGGTCTCAAGGAAATTTCCGCCAAGGTTGAGCCGATTGTCGACGAGTTCCGCCGCCGTGGCATCAGTGTGAAATATGACGATGCCGACAATAAGCGTCCAGGATTCAAGTTCGCCGACTATGAGGTTAAGGGCGTTCCGGTACGACTCGCCATCGGCCAGCGTGACATTGAGGAAGGCACCGTAGAGGTGATGCGCCGCGACACTCTCGAGAAGGAGACATATCCTATCGAGGGAATTGTGGATCATGTAGCCGCCGAACTCGACAATATCCAGGAACGTCTCTTTGAACGCGCTCTTGAATTCCGTAACCGCAGGACAATCATAGTGGACTCGTACGAAGAGTTCAAGGTTAAGATAGAGGATGGCGTATTTATCCTTGCCCATTGGGACGGGACTCCCGAGACCGAGGCGAAAATAAAAGAGGAGACCAAGGCTACCATCCGATGCATACCTTTCGAAGGAGACACCACTCCCGGAGTATGCATGGTGACAGGCAAGCCTTCCGAACGCAGGGTTCTCTTTGCAAGAAGCTATTGATTTCAAAAACTGGCGATTTCCGTGGACTGAGGATTCCGGAACAGCCAACGTCAGTAATGCTTATTAATTCATGATTGGTAATGACTTCAAGTTTTAAATACATAGCCTCCGGCACTATCGGCATAGCGTCACTGGCGTCGGCTTCAGCCGCGCCGCTGACTGTGGATGACTATTGTACTCCCGCCCTTACTTCTCCAAAGGGTGTAAAGGAGATGCGCCCGCTCGCTGACGGAACAAGTTATGCCGCCGTATCCGACGACGGCAGACGAATAGAGGTGTTCAGCTACAAGACCGGCAAGGCAATTTCCACGCTTTTCTCGCTCGATGCGGTGAAAGGAGACCTCAGGATAGATGATTTCGATGGATACGCGCTCAGCGAAAACGAGAAGAAAATTTTGCTTTGGAATAATTCGGAGCAGATCTACCGCCATTCTTTCACAGCCGAGTATTATGTGTATGATATTTTACGCTCGACACTGAAGAGAGTTTCGGCTGATGGCCCACAGCGCAATGCCACGATCTCACACGACGGTCGGATGGTGGCATATACACGCGACAACAATATCTATATCTCCAACCTCGACTATGGTACAGACAATGCTGTCACTACCGACGGGAAGGTGAATTCCATTATCTACGGATCGCCCGACTGGGCGTACGAGGAGGAGTTCGGCATGCAGAACTCGATGTGCTGGAGCACAGATGACTCTGTTCTTGCTTTCATACGCTTCGACGAGTCAAAAGTGCCGGTCTATACTTTCGACCGCTACAAGAGCTATTGCGAGGAAAACCCGCTTTCCGACATTTATCCCGACGCATATTCCTATAAATATCCTCTTGCTGGATATCCCAATTCCACGGTCTCTGTCCATGCATATAATGTCGACAACAGGACCACGAAGAAAATGGATCTCCCGATAGGAGAGGGGTATGTCCCGATGCTGTCGTTCGACGGCGAAGGGAAAAACCTGATGGCAATGCTCCTGAACCGGGACCAGAACCGTCTGGACCTCTATAAGGTCAACCCGGGATCGACTGTAGCCAGCCTCGTTATTACAGAAATGTCCGACGCTTGGCTTAGCCCGGAGGCATATAAAATGGTGCGCTATTCCATAAACTCGTTCGTGATCGGAAGCGAGCGGAGCGGCTGGAGACACTTGTACGAATATGACTACAGCGGCAATCTGAAGCGCGCCATCACATCTGGAGAGTGGAACGTGACCGCATATTACGGACGCGATGCGCGGACGGGAACAGACTACATCCAGACCACCATGCGCGGAGCAGTCAACCGCAATGTCGCATCGGTCGACAGCAAGGGCCGAATTACGGTACTTAACGATATCGACGGTACGGAGAACGCGTGGTTCAGCGGCAATTTCGATTATTATCTCCGGAAATACAGCAACGCGGTAACTCCACCGGTCTATACAATCTGCAACAGTCGGGGCAAGTCGCTCATAGATATTGAAAGCAACAGGGAATACGCAGCGAAGTATTCCTCTGTACCAAAGATGGAATTCACGACAGTGCCCAATGCCGAGGGAGAGGCGATGAACGCATGCCTGATAAAGCCGGCGGATTTCGATTCTTCCAGACGCTACCCGCTGATGATGTACCAGTATAATGGTCCTGATTCGCAGACTGTACTTAACGAATGGAAGATGGACGGCGTCTATTACATAGCCTCGCAGGGGTATGTGGTGGCTATGGTCGACGGCAGGGGCACAGGGAACCGCTCCAGAAAATGGGCGAATGCCGTCTACCGCAATCTCGGTCATCTGGAGACGGCCGACCAGATAGCGGGAGCGCGCAACATCGCAAAACTTCCGTATATCGACGCGGAGCGCATGGCATGCTTTGGCTGGAGTTACGGCGGATATATGACCCTTATGGAACTTACGGCCGCAGACTCTCCGTTCAAGGCCGGAGTATCGATGGCTCCAGTTACCGACTGGCGTCTGTACGACTCCATCTATACGGAAAGATATATGTCGACACCGCAGGCAAATCCTTCGGGATATGACTCTGCTTCCGCTCTCGACAGGACCGGAAATCTAAACGCTCGTCTTCTCATTATGTCGGGGACAAGCGATGACAATGTCCATTTCTATAATACTCTCAAGTATACATCCAAATTGAATTACGAAGGAAAGATTTTCGATATGATGGCATTGGCGGGATTCGAGCACAGCCTCAGGATGTGTAACGCCCGTTCACGCCTCTACTCCAAGATTGTCGATTTTCTGGATTCCAATTTGAAGTAAAGCGTAATATCCGGCTATGAACGATCTGAACAAAATAGACAGCTCAAGGTTCTTTGCTTTCTGGAAAAACTTTTCAGTCGCGCTCCTTGTAATGATCATCACCCTTTTTCTGTCGATGGTCCTGCCGTTTTATTTTTCTCCGATCGTCTCGCTCCTCGGCGCAGCTTTCCTCTATACGCAGCTCTATAACAACAAACTCAGTAAGTCTGCTGCGTGCATGCTCTGTACTTACTCGATTTTCTTGTGTCTCATCTCATTCTCGTTTATCTCCATTCTCCTCAATGTGCTCTATATCTGGGGGTTCATAAATCTGCCGAAGGAATTCTCCTTTTTTGCCGAACCTTATATTCCGAGCCTTATCCTGAATCCGATCTGCTTCCTGATCATTCTTATTCTCAAGTTACGTAGCGGCAGACTGTCGATATGTGTGGATTGCCGTATTGAGCACGGCCCCTCCATTTCCAGAGGACGGGCAGGACAGATACACTATACCGAGTCACGTCTGCAGCTTAACAATCTGCTGTGGCTGTTCGGGATCCTCACGCTCCTGACATGGTGTTATTATCTGTTCTTCTACATGGATATAAACATCAATGCCCGCGACAATTACATCTTCTTCTGGGTCAATATAATCGCTTTCGTAATAGATGAGATTTATTTTGCATCCCGCTATTACAATATGTATCTTGACCTGAAGGAGAATGGAGAGATCATAACGGAGGATGAACTTGGCGACATGACCACAAAGACCTATCTGAGGTACTATGTGGTGTGCGGCAACAGCATATATATCAATCCGAATGTTGCTGACCCATATAGGCCTGATGCCAAGATTATAGATACTCATTTCGTTACCAAGCGCAACGTGAACGGTATCACCACGGTCGAGGTGAACGACATAATCCGGCGCATGCTCGGCATGCAGATCGGAAAACTCAGATTCTTCTACGGTAGAAAGTCTCCGGACCATGCCAATCACAGTTTGCTGAGGTATTTCTATTTCCTTCCAGGCGAGCCGGAAGATTATCCGGAGATGCGGCTGGCGGGAAAATGGATGGATTTTTCGGAACTCATGGGGCTATACAACACCAATCCCAATTCCATATCCCGGATTTTCCTGTCGGATATATCCCGGATGACTACAATCGTGTTGACACAGAAAATTTTCAATGAGGAGGGAGTGCGTCGTATCAAGACCAAGAGTTATCGTCCTACTTATGATCTTGTGGAAATACAGAAAAAAGATTATGATTTCCAGGATGACAAATGGATCCGGATATCTATGTTCAATTCGGATACAAAAGCCTTTTTCCTGCGGAAATGGTTCCGAAATCTGATGCGAATAAACAAGAAGAACAGCGGAGACAAATGGCTTACCCGTCGATAGCAGTTGTAGGACCTACCGCCTGCGGGAAGACGCGTCGCGCTGTAGAACTGGCTCTCTCTCTTGGGGGAGAAATAATATCGGCCGATTCACGGCAGGTGTATCGTGGAATGTCGATAGGGACAGGCAAGGATTTGTGCGAATACGGGGAAATTCCATATCATCTTATTGATATTGCTGACGCTGGGGAGAAGTACAATCTCCATCGCTATCTGAGGGACTTCCACAAAGCCTATTCCGACGTGCTCGGCAGAGGTCTCCTTCCCGTGATATGCGGAGGAACCGGGATGTATCTTGAAAATGCCATCCGAGGAATCCGGCTTCCCGATGTGCCGGAAAACAAGGCCTTGAGGAAGGAGCTTGAGGGTAAAAACCTCGATGAACTTACTGCGATGCTTGCGTCGATGAAGGCGCTCCATAACAACACTGACACGGATACTGTGAAGAGAGCAGTCAGGGCTATCGAAATTCAGAAATATTACGAAGATCACCCTGACGAATCGGTGCAGGCAAGCGCCGATAATGCGAGGTTTCTCGACTGCGTCGTGATAGGACTTGACATTCCGCGGGAAGTCCGGAGGGAAAGAATCACCATGAGGCTTAGGTCGCGGCTTGAGGAGGGAATGGCTGATGAAATCAAAAGTCTGCTTGACCGCGGCATTCCGGCGGCGGATCTCATTTACTATGGACTCGAATACAAGTATGTGACATTGTATGTTACCGGCGTCCTGACATACGATGAAATGTTCACGCAGCTGGAGACAGCTATCCATCAGTTCGCCAAACGTCAGATGACATGGTTCCGCGGCATGGAACGCCGGGGTATCCACATCCATTGGCTCCCGTACGACATTCCGGGACCGGACCTGATCCGCACCGTCCGACAGTTGATACAGGACCAATGAATAATCAACCGCTTTCTCCGGGCCTCCTGAAGAATATTGGATTCCTTGTCAGTCAGTCTGATCGACCGGCACGTTTAGGGTTGGCGGGAAACCAGCCTTTGCGCACGCGTTCTACTTGTTCGTTTACCTCCTTGATGCTCCAGAAACAGCTGAAAGCGGTGACTCCGAGCAACGATGAGCCTATGACTGATCGCACCCATAGTGCGGCGGCAAGAAAGATTATGCCGGCTACGAGAAATATCCATTTCACCTTGACTCCGATATAGTATTCCCCTTTTATTACAAGCGGATGGAAGAGTCCGATTATCAGAAAGGTGCAGACCCCGATCAGCAGACCTGCAAGATTGTATTGTTCTATGAATTCCGTCATGGTTCTGGATTAGGTATTATATATTTTAACGTATGACAGTGAGTCCGTATTGGATCTAGCATCACTTAATCCGCTGTCGGTTCTTTGGGTTTAAGCAATGAGAGTGAAACCTCGTATGTATTTATGGCTGCCAAAACAGAGGTGCCGGCAATAACAGCCCATGCAATGATTGTGAAACTATCTGCAAAAAGATTCATGATATAACCGCCGGGCAGTGTTGACTGCCAGTCTGAAACGGCATTGCTGAGATAAGGTAAAAACAGAGAAAACACAAAGCCGACAATAAACCCGGCAAAAGCGGCAATGGCAACGGCTTTCTTATTCCTTGACCTGACTTCGGCCGTATGTCGCTTTATTATCTCTACTGAATTTAAGTTACGTTCAAGTTTATGAATAAACTTGAAGTCGGACGAAAGTTCCGGCTCAAAGTTTGTGAACAGAGATTTTAATTTATCATCTTCCATCTTGTATTGTCAGATTAATCGGTGGATAACAAGCCGCGCAAATGAATGCGGCCACGCGAGAGATGTTGTTTCACTGCATCCTGAGAGGTTTCCTGTATTTCGGCAATTTCTTTGACCGAGTAACCTTGCATATAGAAAAGCAGGACCGAAGTTCGTTCTTTTGCAGGTATTTTATTCATAGCCTCATAAAGATTCTGATATGCAAAGGAGGAATCCGCTTTTTCATGGGCGGTAATGTCATCAGCGTCTTCATACCCGACAGTGAGCCTTTCTCCGCGCTTGTGATTGATAAACGTATTGTAGCCTATTTTGAAAACCCAGGCGTTGAACTTCTCCGGATTTGAGAATGAGTCGCAGGACAGGTATGCCTTGATATAAGATTCCTGCGCAACATCATCCGCGAGCGCGGTATCGCCGCAACACAGAGCCACCAGAAAGCGTCTGAATGCTTTCTGAGTGGCTTCTACGCATGATATGAATTGCTCGCGAGTCATATCATGTTTACTCGTTGATTTGTTTGCGGGTCACGAAGTAAACCACAAGGTAGCTTAGGCCGATTGCGAGCGAAGTGCCACCGAATATCAAGGGAACGGTAACCGTGTCCGCCTGGAATTCCATGCCCATACTGCAGGCTATAATACCTATAATGCAAACCGCAATGCCGACGAACGAGAAGATACAGCCACGGAGTAAACGGAGATTGAGAATTTCCCGGGTCGTTTTTTTGGGTTTCTGAAGCGCTTCTGCCAATTTGTCAGCATCGATGTCGCAATTGGATTCGATTGCCTTTATGAGAACTTGGGAGCGCTTGTTGTCGCTGTTGATTGAAGCCCCGAATATTATGGCTATGATTGCTACCGGAAGAACCACGCATACAAAAATGGGAACTAATATTTGTGCCATATTCTTTAAGTTTGATAGTTAGATGTTCTTTTGAGACGTCTCGTATATAAGACACACTTCGAAACAAAAAGGTGACAATGTCCACCAAAAAAATTTTTTCAGAATAAAGGCCATATATTCAAAGCCACCACCGACCGCTGTAAATATAAGTGTAAATCCCGCAAAGGATTTTACAAACGCCGATGTCAGAAACTTACCACTTTTTTCATCCCATAGAACAATAGTCTAAATAGCGCGGACGGTTGTATCGCTCTTTCGGAGCATGTCACCTCGCTGTATATTATAAACGAATCAAATAAACGCAATCATAATGGCCTCGATAAAAGTAAAGTTCCGGCCCTCGACTGTCGCTGACCACGAAGGCACAATCTACTACCAGATTATCCATGAAAGGAAGGTGCGACAGCTTCTGACCGACTACAAAGTCTTTCCATCAGAGTGGGATGAAAGCCGCTCTATGGTAACTACAACCCGGAAAAGTGAACGTAAATCGTTTATTCTCTCAATTCGTGAGCGCATCCGCTGGGATGTGGAGCGGCTGACTAAGATTGACCGTAAATTAAATTCCAACGGTCTGACCTACACTGCCGATGATGTTATCGACGAGTTCAATCGCTACGCACATGAATACTCTCTGTTCAATTTCATGGAGAATATAATTGCCAGACTGAAGCAGAACGGCAAAGTAAGAACTTCCGAGACCTACAAGTCCACGCTCAACAGTTTCAAGAAGTTCCGTAAGGACGAGGACATCATGCTCGACTGCCTCACCTCTGAAATAATGGAGGCGTATGAGGCATGGCACAAGGGTAGGGGAGTTGCGCCTAATACTATATCATTCTACATCCGTATTCTGCGTGCCGTCTATAACCGTGCAGTTGAAGACGACATTATCGAGAATCGCAATCCGTTCCGTCATGTCTATACCGGAGTAGACAAGACCGTCAAACGTGCATTGCCGCTGGCCGTAATCAAAAAAATCAAGACATTGGACTTGTCTCTGACTCCGGCCCTCGACTACGCCCGCGATATGTTCCTGATGAGTTTTTATCTCCGTGGTATGAGCTTCATCGACATGGCTTTCCTGAAAAAATCAGACCTTAAAAACGGCTACGTCACGTACCGACGTCGCAAGACCGGCCAGCAACTCGTAATCGAATGGACAAAAGAAATGCAGATGATTCTCGACAAATATCCTGAAAACGCCTCCGACTACCTATTGCCCATCATCCGAAATCCCGGCACCAACGAGCGATGTACCTACCGCAACGCGGGCTATAACATCAACCATAATCTGAAGAAGATAGCTGGAATGGTGGGGGTGGAAATCCCGCTCACTCTCTATGTAGCGCGCCACAGCTGGGCCTCGGCCGCCAAAGCAAAAGGAATACCCCTATCGGTTATCTCCGAAGGCATGGGTCACGACAGTGAAGCCACCACTCAAATTTACCTCGCCAGCCTCGACACCACCGTTGTTGACAAAGCCAACAGTCTAATCCTAAAGTCGCTCAAATAACCTTCTGCCATCGCAGAGTAGCATCCCTAAACATCCGTATTCCTCTAAAATCACTACAGCCTCAGCACCAATCGGTTCTGAGGCTTCTTTGTTTAGCAATCATCCAAAATCTATTGATTAGAGAGACTTTACCAAATGCAAAGTTACAAATAATCTCTGGAATAACCTCGAAAATCGGGAGAAATGGCACTAAATGACTTAATGTCAATACCGTTAGGGTGTCAGATGCTGCCAAGCCGAAAATGCTGAAAAAGCAAAGAAAAGCAGAACTA
>DERZ01000033.1:34262-34394 GCA_002361155.1 Porphyromonadaceae bacterium UBA3327
TTTTAACACATGGCACTGATATTTACTTCGTATGGCTTTGATTGGCTTACAAGGTCTAACTCGTTGATATTTAACTTTGCAAAAAAAACGAGTATGGCAAGAAGTACATTCAAAGTGCTGTTCTACGTGAAC
>DERZ01000032.1:0-2936 GCA_002361155.1 Porphyromonadaceae bacterium UBA3327
GACGCCGATCCGCAGGCCAACGCCACTTCGGGGATCGGTATGGAACTGTCGGAAACAGACGCATCGGTCTACGAATGCCTTATCGACGACTATCCCGCAGCCGACGCAGTGCTGCACACGCAGATTGACGGGCTCGACATCATCGGGTCGAACATCAACCTTGTCGGCGCGGAAGTCGAACTGATGAACCGTCAGGGCAGGGAGCATTGCCTCTCGCGTGCGCTGGCACCGGTCAAGGACAATTACGACTATGTGCTGATAGACTGCTCCCCATCGCTCGGAATCATCACCGTCAACGCGCTTACAGCCGCCGACTCAGTGCTGATTCCGGTCCAGGCTGAATACTTTGCCCTTGAGGGTATAGCACAGTTGCTCAACACCATCCGTATAATCAAGAGCAGACTGAAACCTTCACTCGAGATTGAAGGCTTTCTGCTCACCATGTACGACGCGCGCCTCAGACTCGCCAACCAGATTTACGAAGAGCTCAAGGGGCATTTCGGCGACATGGTGTTCTCCACGGTGATCCCGCGCAACATCAAGCTATCTGAATCGCCGAGCCACGGACTTCCGGTGATCCTCTACGACCCGGACTCCCGCGGCGCCATAGCATACACCCAGCTTGCCAAGGAACTTCAATCCCGCAAACGCAAGAAGAACTGACATCAATGATAAACAAGCGCAACGCATTGGGCCGGGGCCTCGACTCGCTCATCCGCATGGATGAGGTGAGGACCGACGGAAGTTCGGCCATATCGGAAATAGAAATCTCGCGGATAGAGCCGAATCCGGAGCAGCCCCGGCGCACGTTCGACGAGGAGACACTCGGAGAGCTTGCCGCCTCGATACGGGAGCTCGGAGTGGTACAGCCTCTGACACTCAGGCTTTCGGACAACGGGAACTACCAGATAATAGCCGGCGAACGACGCTGGCGGGCCGCCTCCCGCGCAGGACTCCGCACCGTGCCGGCATACGTGCGCAAGGCCTCAGACTCGGAAATGACCGAGATGGCCCTCATCGAGAACATACAGCGCGAGGACCTCAACGCGATCGAGGTGGCTCTCGGCTTCAAGCAGCTGATCGACAAATACGCTCTCACCCAGGAGCGCCTTTCCGAGCGCCTGGGCAAGAAACGCGCCACTATCGCCAACCATCTGCGCCTTCTGCGTCTTCCGGCTGAAATCCAGCTCGGTCTGCGTGACAAGAACATCGACATGGGGCATGCGCGCGCCATCCTCGGTCTGGAAGACCCCAAGGACCAGCTCCGCCTCTACAAGAAAATACTGAAAGAGGGGCTGTCGGTGCGCGCCGTGGAACAGATAGTGCGCGAGGGCCTGACTCCCGCGGGGCAGACCGCGCGTCCCAAAGCCAGACCGAATCACGAATACGATGAATTCGCCAAAAACCTTTCCCACCGATTCTCCGCTCCGGTGAAATTCTCACGGAACGCCGATGGAAAGGGGAGCATAACGTTTAAATTTTCCTCCGACGACGAACTGCATGCGCTTATCAAGGCATTCGACAGCTGACACTCCGCTTCAGGAGCGGATACTTCTGGTGGCATTGTGCATACTCCTCACAGTGCCGCCCGGCTATTTCACGCCTGGCGCGAAAGCGGCCATACCGCAGGATTCCACCGTCAATCTCGATGCCGAGATGGCGGTACGTCTTCCGGAAAATGACTCGATTCCACCGACGGAAGTCACCGCCGAAGACTACCCTTACGGCCTTGACGGAAAGATTCCGTTCAACCCTTCCCCCACGCGGGCCGTATGGCTCTCCGCGCTCTGTCCGGGACTGGGACAGATCTACAACCGACGCTACTGGAAACTACCCATAGTGATCGGAGGATTCATGGGGCTCGGGTACGCCACGGCATGGAACAGCAACCAGTACCAGGACTACATGCAGGCCTACCGCGACCTCCTCGACAACGATCCGGGTACAAATTCATACATGGATTTCTTTCCTCCGACCACCGACGAGTCCACCCTCGACAAGAGCTGGCTCGAACGGTCGTTCAAGTCGCGCAAGGACAATTTCCGCCGCTACCGCGACCTGTGCGTCATCCTTCTCGCCGCCTTTTATCTGGTGTGCATGGTCGACGCATACGTCGACGCGTCACTGGCGCATTTCGATATTTCCCCGAATCTGTCGATGGATCTCTCCCCCACCATGATTCAGCCCGCAGGGGGCGGTTCACGTGCCGCCCTGGGACTGAACTGGGCAATAAATTTTTAACGAACTCTCCAGTAAAATTATACAGTATCATGACACGACGAATTACTCAGACAGCACTCCTGCTCCTGGCCCTGGCAGCCCCGGCAGCAAATGCAGACAAAGGAAAAAACGTGCTCGACATAAAGACTGAAATCACCGACAGCAGCATAGTTTTCCCCGAGAGCTACGAGACCGACACCAGGAAGATGCTCGAGGGATGGTACATGAAAAACTATACGGCCACCGACGACCGCTATAAGCGTCAGGGAGACGTGCAGACCGATGACGCCACCATCCGCGAGCGTCTCGCCAAGCTCCCAACGCTCATCGAGATGCCGTACAACCAGATCGTACGCAGCTACATCGACCGGTACACGCAACGCGGCCGGGCACAGGTTGCCGCGTTGCTCGGACTCAACCTGTACTACATGCCCATATTCGAACAGGCACTCGAACAGAACGGGCTCCCGCTCGAGCTGAAATATCTGCCGGTGATCGAATCGGGACTCGACCCGAACGCCGTCTCCAAGCATGGAGCCTCGGGGCTGTGGCAGTTCATGATAGGCACGGCCAAGGGGATGGGCCTGGAAGTGTCGTCGCTTGTCGACGAGCGCCGCGACCCATACGCCTCCTCGGCCAAAGCCGCGCAATACCTCAAGGACCTTTTCTCCACCTACGGCGACTGGCCTCTCGCCATCGCCGCCTACAACTGCGGC
>DERZ01000032.1:3225-55619 GCA_002361155.1 Porphyromonadaceae bacterium UBA3327
CGCCTACAACTGCGGCCCCGGCACCGTCAACAAGGCGCTGCGCCGTGCCGGCGGCGACTCCAAAAACCTCGATTTCTGGGCCATCTACTATTATCTGCCGGAGGAGACGAGAGGCTACCTGCCGATGTTCATCGCCGCCAATTACGTGATGAACTATTATCCTCACCACAACATATCGCCGGTGCTTCCCACCAAGCCGCTGGTGACCGACACGCTCATGATCTCCGACCGGGTGCATTTCGACCAGATATCGCATGTGCTCGACATCCCGATGGAGGAGCTGCGCATACTGAATCCGCAATTCCGCGCCGACATAATCCCGGGGACTCCGGAACGGCCCTACACGCTTGTCCTCCCCTCCCAGCAGTGCCACGCCTATCTTATGAGCGAGGGTGACATCCTTGCATACGAAGCGGAGAAATACGCGCGCCGCATCGAAGTCTCTCCCGGCACACGTCCCGGCACCGCCCTGGCGGCTCAGATTGAGCGCGAGGAGGCTGTAGACGAGACGCCGCTAGAAGAGACAACGGTAGCCGAGCAGACCGTGGTGGCGCGACGGCCCGACACCGGCAATACCGGCGACCTCAGGACCATCGTGCACAAGGTTACTCCGGGACAGACTCTTAGCCGCATCGCCGCGCTCTACAATGTGAGCACCGACGACATCAAGGAATGGAACAGTCTTCAGCGCAACGCGGTCCGCACCGGACAGATGCTCCGCATCACCACCACGGCCGAACTCGCCGAAGCCAACGGTGCGCGCGAAGTGGCCTCTGCAAGCCAGCCGCGCCAGAACAAATGGAGCGAAACCAGCGGTCCTTCCACAAAAAAAGCCTCGGATACATCGAATAAATCCGGAAATAAATCGATAAAATCAAAACAGAGCGCAAAAGCCCGTACCCAGGCCTCGCCAAAGAGCCACACCGTGCGCAGCGGCGAGAACCTTTCGGTGATAGCCCGTCGGTACGGAGTGAGCGTAAAGCAGCTCCAGCAGGCCAACGGAATGAAAGGAACCGAACTTCACCCCGGAGACAAACTAAAACTCCCGGCAAAAGGAAAATCCACGGTGAAATCGAGAAAATCCGGCACGGCAAAAAAGAAAAGAAGAAGATAAAAAAGAACGAGCAAATGGCAGGAATCCGCTGCGGCGGATCCCTGCCAATAATCTAATAACCCGAAATCACAATTTTCAACTCCATTTTTTTCATTTTCTTAAAGTCGTCTACCTAAAAAAACCATGATTTCCACACTGATCATTCTGTTCTTTATCGGCTATCTCGGCATAGCACTCGAGCATCCGCTCAAAATCGACAAGACGGCGATAGCGCTGACGCTGGGAATGCTTCTCTGGATCCTCTATGCCCTCGGGGCGGAGTACATCGTCCCGGCTATAGAGGGAGAATCCCTTCAGGCCTACATAGCCGCACATCCGCGGATGCTGGACGAATCTCTACACAGCCAGGCTCTAAATTACATTCTCGACATCAAGATAGTGGAGAGTCTGGGCGACATCACGCAGACCCTCTTCTTCCTGATCGGAGCCATGACGATCGTCGAGCTTGTCGACGTGCACGGAGGATTCACCGTCCTGACCGACAACATCACCACCCGCAGGAAGCGCTCGCTGCTGTGGGTGCTCTGCATATTGACATTCTTCCTGTCGGCAGTGCTCGACAACATGACCACAACAATCGTGATGGTGCTGCTTCTGCGCAAACTCATAGAGGACCGTCACGAACGATGGCTCTACGCCGGCATGATAGTGATAGCCGCCAACACAGGCGGCGCGTGGAGTCCCATCGGGGACGTGACCACCATCATGCTGTGGGTGAAAGGGAACGTCACCGCTCCGGCTCTCGTATGCTTCGTGCTGCTGCCGAGCATCGTGGCCATGGTGGTGCCTCTGCTCGGCATCTCACGCCAGCTTCAGGGAGAACTTCCGCCACACACCGCGATGAAACCGCAGAACTCCGACATGTCCTACCATGAGCGGCTCACCATGCTGATTCTTGGAGTCGGCGGCCTGCTGTTCGTGCCAATCTTCAAAAGCATAACCCATCTGCCTCCCTTCGTGGGGATGCTCTTCGTGCTCGGCATCCTCTGGATATACACGGAAATCTTCTATAACGGCAAGCGGGTGGAACGCGACAAGGAACACCGCCTCCCCAAGGTGCTGTCGCGCATCGACATGCCCTCCATCCTCTTCTTCCTGGGAATCCTGATGGCGGTATCGGTGCTCGAGCATTCGGGAATCCTGGCCGCCACCGCGGCATGGCTCGACGAGAAGATCCACAACATCTACATCATCAACATTCTGCTCGGCGTCATGTCGTCGGTGTTCGACAATGTACCGCTCGTAGCCGGAGTGATGGGAATGTACCCTGTGACAGATCCCGGCGCGACAGGCTATATGGCCAACTTCGTGCAGGACGGCATCTTCTGGGAGTTCCTCAGCTACTGTGCCGGCGTAGGCGGCAGTCTGCTCATAATCGGCTCTGCGGCGGGAGTGATCGCCATGGGCCTCGAGAAGATAGATTTCGGATGGTACCTGCGCAAATTCACGGCATGGGCACTTATCGGATATCTTGCCGGCGCCGGCGTCTATATTCTGGAAGTCCTGCTGCTTAAATAAAAAGCCGGGAATGGCGACGGAGCAATATGTTGGATAACATAAGGCGGGATATGCCGGATGTCACGTTTTTTTTATAAATTTGCGGATTCGGTTTTGCGAGATGCCGCGAAACCGGAGCAACATCATGAAAATCTAAAATAGAAAATCCTTAAATCAAATAAAACGCATTTATATGAACAACGAGTTTCGCACTGAGAGCGACCTTCTTGGCGCCCGCGAGATTCCGGCATGCGCCCTCTACGGCGTACAGACACTGCGCGGAATCGAGAACTTCGAGATCAGCAAATTCCATCTCAACGAGTATCCGCTCTTCATCAAGGGCCTGGCTATAACAAAGATGGCGGCCGCCATGGCCAACTACGAGCTTGGACTTCTCACCAAGGAGCAGCACGACGCCATCGTGCAGGCCTGCAAGGAGATAATCGACGGCAAACACCATGAGCAGTTCCCCGTCGACATGATTCAGGGAGGCGCCGGCACCACCACCAACATGAACGCCAACGAAGTGATCGCCAACCGCGCGCTCGAACTGATGGGACACAAGCGCGGCGAATACCAGTACTGCTCGCCCAACGACCACGTGAACTGCGCCCAGAGCACCAACGACGCCTACCCGACTGCAATCCACATCGGAATGTGGTACAGCCACGTGCGTTTCGTGGAACACTACCGCACCCTCATCCAGGCATTCCACGCCAAATCGGAGGAGTTCCGCAACATCGTCAAGATGGGCCGCACCCAGCTTGAGGACGCGGTTCCGATGACTCTCGGCCAGACATTCAGCGGATTCGCAAGCATCCTTGAGGACGAGATCAAACATCTGAACGAGGCCGCCGCCGACTTCCTGACCGTCAACATGGGAGCGACCGCCATCGGTACCGGCATCTGCGCCGAGCCGGGCTATGCCGAGAAATGCGTGGCTGCGCTCTGCACCATCACCGGCCTTGAGTTCAAGCTCTCGGACGACCTTGTGGGCGCCACCTCCGACACATCGTGCCTGGTGGGCTATGCTTCGGCCATGAAGCGCGTGGCGGTGAAGATGAACAAGATCTGCAACGACCTGCGTCTCCTCGCCAGCGGCCCGCGCTGCGGTCTCGGAGAATTCAACCTCCCGGCCATGCAGCCCGGCAGCTCGATCATGCCCGGCAAGGTGAATCCTGTGATCCCCGAGGTGATGAGCCAGATCTGCTACAAAGTGATGGGCAACGAGCTCTGCGTCACCATGGCCGGCGAGGCCGCGCAGATGGAGCTCAACGCCATGGAGCCGGTGATGGCCCAGTGCGACTTCGAGAGCGTGGATCTGATGATCAACGGCTTCGAGACTCTCCGCACCCGCTGTGTGGAGGGAATCACAGCCAACGCCGACCGTTGCCTTGCCTACGTGCACAACAGCATCGGCATCGTCACGGCCCTCAATCCCGTGATCGGCTACAAGAACTCCACCAAGATCGCCAAGGAAGCTCTGGAGACAGGCAAGAGCGTGTACGACCTTGTGCTCGAGCATGACATCCTCTCCAAAGAGGACCTCGACACCATCCTCAGCCCCGAGAATATGATCAAGCCGGTGAAGCTCGACATCAAGCCCCGCCACTGACCAGACTGAAACAGCTGCAACTTCGCCCCGCGCGGAGTCCACTGATCAAACCATAATTGTCCGGCATCCGTCTCCCGAACCGGGAGCGGATTTGCCGGACAATGTATTTGTGTGCTTGTGCCGTTGCAACTTTTTTACTAATTTTGCGTAATATTAATAAGGCCGCTCTGACAGCGGTCCTTGCGCAAGTATGGATGACAGAAATCTTGATTCGTCGCGTGTGATAGAGGACGCGACCAATTCCGAATATAAGTACGGATTCACGTCGGACATCGACACCGACATAGTGCCTCCCGGTCTGGACGAGGGAGTGATACGCCACATCTCCGCGATGAAAGGTGAGCCGGACTGGCTTCTAGAGTTCCGCCTCAAGGCATTCCGCCACTGGCTCACGCTCACTCCGCCCCGCTGGGCGCACCTCGACATACCCCCCATCGACTTCCAGGCAATCAGCTACTATGCGGCGCCCAAAAAGAAGGATCTGAAAAAGAGCATGGACGAGGTGGACCCGGAACTGGTAAAGACATTCAACAAACTGGGTATCTCTCTCGAGGAACAGAAGCGTCTTGCGGGAGTGGCGGTCGACGCGGTGCTCGACTCGGTGAGCGTGAAGACCACACACCGGGAACGGCTCGCCGAGCTGGGCGTGATTTTCTGCTCCTTCTCAGAAGCGGTGAAGGACTATCCCGAACTGGTGCGGAGATACCTCGGCACGGTGGTAGGCTACCGCGACAATTTCTACGCGGCGCTGAACTCGGCGGTGTTCTCCGACGGCTCGTTCGTCTACATACCCAAGGGAGTGCGCTGTCCCATGGAACTGAGCACCTATTTCCGCATCAACGCTGCCGGGACAGGACAGTTCGAACGGACACTCATCGTTGCCGATGACGACTCCTACGTAAGCTATCTCGAAGGGTGTACGGCACCGATGCGCGATGAGAACCAGCTTCACGCCGCCATCGTGGAAATAATAGTGGAAGAACGCGCCGAGGTGAAATATTCGACAGTGCAGAACTGGTATGCCGGCGATGCGGAAGGGCGCGGCGGCGTATTCAACTTCGTGACGAAGCGCGGACTCTGCCGCGGCCACCGTTCGAAACTCTCCTGGACGCAGGTCGAGACCGGTTCCGCCATCACCTGGAAATATCCCTCCTGCATCCTGAAAGGGGATGAAAGCACCGGCGAGTTCTACTCGGTGGCGCTCACCAACCACTTCCAGCAGGCCGACACCGGCACAAAGATGATACATCTCGGAAAAAACTCCCGGTCCACCATCGTGAGCAAGGGAATATCTGCCGGACGGTCGCAGAACAGTTATCGCGGCAAGGTGCGCGTGGCGCCCGGAGCCGAAGGCTGCCGCAACTACACGCAATGCGACTCGCTGCTTATGGGAGACCGGTGCGGTGCGCACACATTCCCGTACATCACCGTCAGCAACGATTCCTCTACGGTGGAGCATGAGGCCACCACATCGAAAATCAACGAGGAACAACTGTTCTACTGCCGTCAGCGCGGGATACCGATGGAGGAGGCAGTGGCGCTCATCGTGGGAGGATATGCCCGCGAGGTGATGAACAAACTGCCGATGGAGTTCGCAGTGGAAGCCCAGAAACTGCTCCAGATATCGCTTGCGGACTCGGTGGGATGAACTGTTTTGAATTCTGAACGAAGGATTCTGAATGACGGATGACCAGAAAAATGACGGGAGCTGAATCTTTACGATGATTGAGAGGATAATAATAATCGACGGGGTCGACCCACAGACTTTTTACGGCGTGAACAACGCCAACATCAGCCTTATCCGCAATCTCTTTCCGAAATTGCGGGTATCGGCCCGCGGCAATGTGGTAAAGGTTATCGGAGAGGAACATGAGACAGCGGAGTTCGAGAAGAAGCTGAAGGAGATCGAGGCATACGCCTCAAAATACAACAAGCTTACGGAGGAGGCGATCATCGACCTGGCTCGCGGCGAGGCTCCTCGCCGTATGGACGCCGAGGGGGTGATCATCTACGCGCAGAACGGCCGGCCGGTCACACCGCGCAACCCCAATCAGGCGCGGATGGTGAAAAGTTTCAGTGAGAATGACCTGACATTCGCCCTCGGCCCGGCTGGTACCGGCAAGACCTACATAGCGATAGCCCTGGCAGTACGGGCGCTCAAGAACAAGGAGTGCCGCAGGATTATCCTTTCACGACCGGCCGTGGAGGCCGGCGAGAAACTCGGTTTCCTGCCGGGCGACATGAAGGAGAAGATCGATCCCTATCTGCAGCCGCTATACGACGCGCTGGAGGATATGATTCCGCCGCTGAAACTCAAGGAATACATGGATGCCGACACCATCCAGATAGCACCGCTGGCCTTTATGCGCGGACGCACCCTGAACGACGCCGTGATCATCCTCGACGAGGCGCAGAACACCACCACCCACCAGATGAAGATGTTTCTGACCCGTCTTGGCATGAACTCCAAAATGGTGGTTACCGGCGACGTGACGCAGATCGACCTGCCCCGCTCGGTGCGCAGCGGCCTTCTCAACGCGTTGCGGATACTGCGGGGCGTGAAGGGAATCGGCATGATCGAGTATGAGAAAAAAGATATTGTCCGCCATCCTCTGGTGCAGAGGATAGTGGACGCCTACGAGCAGCGGGAGAAAGATGTATCGGCCGAAGAGGCTGCCGGAAGCACCGGTGAAGATATATAATTCTGACTATTGTTACATTATGGTAAAACCAGGAGATACAGTAAGATACCTTAACGAAGTCGGAGGCGGCACAGTTACGCGCGTGGAGGGAAAGATAGCCTACGTGGATGATGCCGGCTTCGAGACACCGATACAGGTGTCGGACCTTGTGGTGGTGATTCCCGCCGGGCACACCCCTGCGGAGGGGAGCGCCCGGCTGATGTTCGACCAGCAGGCGTTCGACACCGGACGCACATCGGTGCGCAACAGACCGGAGCCCCGGGAAGCCGCTCCGGCGCTCTCGAAAGAGAAGAAAGGCTCTCCGGTGCCAGAGCCGCAGATCCCGGTGGAGGAAACTGAGTACGGCGACGCCCTGAACATCACCCTCGCTTTCGAGCCGCGCGACATCAAGCGGCTGTCGGACACCGAAATCAACACGGTGCTCGTGAACGATTCCAACTATTTCCTGCAATTCAACCTCCTGAGGCGCGATGAGACGGAGGGCTGGGTATCGGTCTACCGGGGCGAGGTGGCTCCCAACGAGCTTATCGATCTGGCCACGTTCAGTCAGGAAACCATAGCGCAAATGGAGCGCGTAGTGCTTCAGGCCATCGCCTACAAGGAGGGGAAGCCGTTTGAGGTAAAGACTCCGCTCAACGTGTCGCGCAAGATCGATCTCACAAAGTTCTTCAAGGCCCACTGCTTCAGGCCCGGCGTATATTTCGAGACCCCCGTCATCGAGATTCCGCTTTACAGCGAGCCGGTATCGAAAAAAGTATCGAAACGATGAAGGAGAGATGGTGGACGGCCCCCGCTGCCGGTGACGGCGGAGGCGACGTGATTGTGACCGGACGCGACTACATGGACGACATCATCGCCAAAGGGAAGTTCAATATCCGCGTTGACGTGCGTTGGGACTACACTCCCCTCCCCTCGGGAATGCCGTCGGACTCCGACGCCGCACTCATGGAGCAGGCCACCGACGCGCTCATGCAGGCGTTCCGGAAGGACAAGGCAGCCTACATGACCGGAATATATACCGGCGAAGGACGCCGCGACTGGATCTTCTACACCTTCAACCTCAATATATTCGGCCGGGTATTAAACCGCGCTCTCGCCGAACTGCCGCTGCTTCCGCTGCGCATGGAAGCCGAGGAGGACCCCGGATGGGAGGAATACCGCGAGATGCGCGCCAACACCTACATCCCCGAAGATGACGACGAGCGATAACCGTTCAATACAGATGATAATCTGATAATCCTTTAATGTACAACAATACAATTGTTTAATATATGAAAAAATCAGGCTTTCTGCTTTTAGCGACTATATTTTTCGCGCTCCGGGTTCATTCTCTGACTGTCACAACGACCGCCTCTCCGCTTCAGGAAAACTCCCGGAATGCAGAGATATTCTTCCATACAGGCCAAGACAACAAAAGCCATGCGGGCACAGAGGCGGCTGACGATGCCGACAACAGCGGTTTCCAGCTTACTTTCCGCCACAACCGGATTTCCGACGTGATCACCGGCGCCACCAACAAGCTGAAGTTTACAGCGGGCACCACGGAGGATGCAGCCATCAGCATCAGGGTCGGCGACGAGACCGTGGCCTCGACTCCATCGGCCAAGAGCCTCGTGGCCGATTACACGTTCACCGGACCCGGCGACTATGTGGTGACTGCTGAGGCAGTCGCCGGCGGTGCCACACTGACCCGGTCGATAACGGTGGTCTACGCCAGGGACTCCGCGCCGGCCGCCGACACCACGGTGCCGGCAATGGGCCTCACCCGCAACGCCGACGGCTCCTCCACGTTCTGTCTGGCGGCACCGGGCAAGGAGAGCGTGATGCTGGTGGGAAGCTGGAACGGTTACCGCCCCACCAACGGCAATGTGATGGAATATGTCGACACCGACATCGACGGAAACACCTTCAGGTTCTTCAAGACCACTCTTCCGGCAGGGGTCACGGGCAGCGAGTTCTGCTATTATTATCTGGTGGAGGGACGCACCTCCGTGGGCGACCCCTACGCACGGCTTGTGCTCGACCCGCAGAATGACAAGTATATCCCGGCTGATGTTTTCCCAGGACTTCCGGAATATCCTGCCGACAAGGTTCCGGACAACACATCCCTTGCCTATCACCGTGACGGCATGTTCGATTACGAGTGGACATCGCCGGACTTCAAGGCTCCCGCACAGACCGACCTCGTGATCTACGAGATGCTGTTCCGAGACTTCACCGGCACAGAGGGTCAGGCCCTGGGAAACGGCACCGTCCGCGCCGCCATCGAAAAGATACCTTACCTCAAGGAACTCGGAATCAATGCGGTGGAGCTTCTCCCGATCAATGAGTTCAACGGCAACAACTCGTGGGGCTATAACCCGAACTTTTATTTCGCGCCCGACAAGGCCTACGGCACGCCTCAGGACTACAAGGAATTCATAGACCTCTGCCACAAGGAGGGAATCGCGGTGATTCTCGACGTGGTATTCAACCAGAGCGACTGGCAGCATCCCTGGTTCAGGATGTACCCGTCAGGCTCCAACCCCTTCTTCAACGCCACCGCGCCTCATGCCTACAGCGTGCTCAACGACTGGAACCAGGGCTATCCGCTCGTGGAGCGCCAATGGACCGACATGCTGCGGTTCTGGCTCGAGGAGTTCCGTGTGGACGGTTTCCGGTTCGACCTTGTGAAGGGACTCGGTGACAATGATTCATACGCCAATTCGGGCGAATCCGGCACAAATGCCTACAACAAAAGCCGCGTGGAGCGCATGAAGCGCCTGCACGCCGCCATGCGCGAGGTGAACCCGGAAGCTTATTTCATCAACGAGAACCTTGCCTCGGCCAAGGAGGAGAACGAGATGGCGGAGGACGGCGAGCTCAACTGGGCCAATGTCAACAACGCCGGATGCCAGTTTGCCATGGGATATTCCTCCGATTCGAATCTAAACCGCATGAACGCGGTGAAAGACAACCGCACGGCAGGATCGACTGTGGCATATCTGGAAAGCCACGACGAACAGCGCCTCGCCTACAAGCAGATAACATGGGGCGTGGACGGAGTCAAGGACAACCATCGCGCGGCCATGCAGCGCTGTGGCTCGGCTGCGGCCCAGATGATTCTCGTGCCGGGGAGCCATCTGATCTGGATGTTCTCCGAGATGGGCAACGACCAGAACACCAAGGACAGCAACGGCGGCAACAACACGGGGCCCAAGAAGGTGAACTGGTCACTTCTCGACGATCCGGACAACGCCGGTCTCGTGGAGTCGTACCGCACTATGATCGCCCTGCGTCTCTCCAATCCGGACCTCTTCAGCGGCACGGCGCAGTACTCCAATCTATGCCAGGCCTGGAGCACCGGACGCACCATCACCGCAGTAAACGGCGACAAAGAGCTTTACTGCGTGATCAATCCCAATGTTACGGGCAACATCACCGTAACCGTCGACTTCCTCAACCCTGACAACGGCAGCTACCGCGTGGCCTCGAAATCCTACGCCTCCGGCCCGACATTCGACGCGACGGCCAGGACCGTAACCGTGGAGCCTAACTGCTATGTGGTGCTCACCTCCGGAAGCGTGGCCGGAATCGGCGACATTCCTGCCGATTCGGCGCCGGAGACCCATATCTATGGCACGCATGGCTGCGTACGAGTGGAGAACGCGACAGCCCCGGTGACGGTCTACACGCTCGACGGGCGCATCGCTGCCCGTGCGGAGGCCTCCGAGTCGGTAGAGATCGGATTGCCGGCAGGTGCTTATGCCGTGAGATGCGGCACCGGGACAGCCAAAGTCATGGTCCGGTAAATGATCCGGCAGATAAAGCCAATGGTGAAAATTTCATCGGCAATTCTTAAATTTTGCAAATTTTTAAGTTAAAATCATTAAATACCGGAGAAATTTAGGAAAATCCGATAAAAAAATTGAAAAAAATTTGTCGGTTGAAAAAAAATTATATTAACTTTGCAACGTTTTTGATAGCAAGAAAACATTGTTTTATTATTTTAAATTTATAGAGAGATGAAAAAAATTGTTTATTCGCTTGCTGTACTTTTCAGCGTAGCACTCGTATCCTGCGGTGGTGAGAAGAAAGCTGAGGCTGTTGATACAGACACAATGCTTCAGGTAGAAGAGGTTGTTGCAGTTGACTCTGCAAACGACACTCTCGTAGCTGCAGAGGCTGACGTTGTTGCCGCCGGCGACACCGTAGCACAGGCCGCTGAGGTAGCTGAAGTACCCGCTGCCAACTAATCAGTGCCAAGTACAGCGACGAAAGTCAAAGTATGCAAAGCCGATGATTCATCCGAATCATCGGCTTTGTCGCAAATGACGATGGAACCGAATCCGCATAAATCTCTCGCTGACAGAATGAAGAATACACAAATCCACAATTCCGGCCACTCCGGCATTCTCGCCATGCGGCTCCTCCGCATGGCAGTCCGCGTCACGGCGGCGCTGGCGCTGACGACACTTCCACTACAGCTCTCCGGATGCGGTCCGACCGCCACCGACCGCGACCTTGACCGCGCCGAAGCCCTACTGGAGGAGCGTCCGGACTCGGCCTTCAGCATCGTCATGAGTATGGACAGCATGACAAGATCCCGGAATCCAAGAGCCAGGATTCTGGAATATGAGGCCAGATACATGATGGATATCCATCCGATAATCCCCGACCGGGAACACATTGATATTGATGATATGGATCTGGACGGATTTATCAGGATGAAGGCATATTATCTCAAAGGATATGATTCCTACATCAAAGGAGACATGGAATCCGCTGTACTGAATTCACTCCATGCTGAAAATGCCGCCGAAGAAGAGGGTCCCCTCTGCTCTCCGCTATGGAAAGCACGGATTTATCAGCTTCTCGGAATGTCATATTCCGGCACCTGCTACTTCATCAAGGCCGCAGAGTATTTCGACAAGGCAAAAAATATGTTCGGAAAGGCAGGAAAAAAGGTAAATGCCATTTATAATGACCTTGACAAGATCCTCTGCCTCTCAGGGTTATCAGCGGACCCTGAGACTATCGACAGTCTTGTGATCCTTGCTGAAAAGATCCATGAACAAAACGGGGAATTCTTCAGCGACATCCGGCTGAAGAATTACTGGCATTACGCATACGCGGCACCTCTGCTAAAGACAGACGATATCGGCAAACTCAGGAAATGCCTTGATTTCTGGAATTCGGACTCCTGCACGATGTCGGACAATCCGAAGCTACTGTCAATGAAGGCAAAGGCAATGAGTCGTCTTGGATTAGACCTTGCCGCGAGGCAGCTCGCTGATTCCCTTGTCAGACCGGGCATTGATCCGTATTCACGGATTATGGCATACGAGACACTGGCCTCATGCTGGATGAAGGATGGAGACACCGGCAAATACCTGGAATGTAAGGATTCCATATCCGGAATAAGGGACAGGCAGGCCGGAGTGATAATCGGACAAAGTAACCTTGACATACAGAACAGATTCAACGAAGAGGCTGCCCGGAAAGCCGCGGAATCCGAACGTCGGGCAGATGAGAGACTTCGTACGCTCGCCATGATCTGCGGGCTGATGATAATTGTCACAGTTTTCATATTACTGGCAATCAGAAAAAGAAACAGCTTGAGATTAAAGGAAATGTTTTCCGAGTTAATCGTCATGAAGGATGACCTGAACAGAATTCAGGAGGAACTGACCAGTTCGCGCCGGGAGTCGGAAACCGTCGGCAGATCTCTGGAGGAAGCCAGACTGGCCGCATTGCGGGAAAAAGAGGACAATCAGAAAAAAGAGTCCGGTTACAGGCAACGCATAAAGCAACTGGAGGAAACGTCAGGGAAAGGCTCGTCACTCGGAGAATTGTCATCATTGTTTTCCGAGCAGATCGCCACAATAAACAGTCTGTGTGAGAATCTTATCGAGAACCCCCGGAGCGACCTGTCGGACATGAAAAGCATGCAGGCAATCTCCGACCTGTTCGACAGTCTCCGCAATCCGGATTTCATAAAGATTGTCGAGACTCGGGTTGACCTTACCAAAAACGGCCTCATCTCAAGACTGCGTGAACAGTGTTCCGGATTTCTCACATCTGACGATATGGATTTCTACATACTCACAGCATCCGGAATGAAGTACAGGACCGTATCAACCATACAGAACAAATCTCAAAGCAGTTATTCAAAGAGGAAATTCCGGCTTAAGGAAAAACTCACAAAAAACAATCCGAAGAATCTGAACGAATTCATTTCCTATCTTTGAATCCTTGAAGCGGTTCCATACACAGGAATCCTCAAATAACCTCACTCCTTATCATATAATGAATGTGTGTCGCGGCATATCTTACATGGCTGCGACACTCTTTTTACCCACTTTTTCCTCAAATGTATATTATGCGTATGCATGCCCGAAATATTCTTTTTCAGCCTCCCATAACACACTATACTCGAGTTCATTGAAAATCCAATGCCCGAAATATTCTTTTGCATTATACATTTCCCCGTTGTATCTTTGCATCACGAAACCTGATCATCACATAATATATTCAACCGATGAAGAAGTATTCATTAACCGGATTCTTAACGGCGGCGCTCACGGTACTGTTCGCGCACTCCGCGGGCGTGTGCGGGATGACCGCCACATCGGACTCCGACCCCGCCAGCAAGACCTATACTTTCTCATCAGAGATGTCTTTTTCCACAACCGTTGACACCACCGGCCCCGAACTCTACATTGGAATCGCCACCGAATTTGGCACGACCAACATCGGTGACATCCCGGCAGAGTGAGGCGGCCGGGGTCTCTCTATCTGCCAGATTGCTGATAAAATCGAGATAATGTAAACAAATTACCTCTTTTAACAATAATTAACATTAGAATATTGTACATTTTACATAATTTTATTTAATTTGTCATTATTTATAATTCATATTGCAATTTTGTTTGCCATATTGCATTTGCCGATATATCGAGACAACTGCTCTATTCTCTGCGCGAAGCCGCGGGCCAGTAAACAAGGCGGCATAACCTCAAAACTATTTATTAAGAAACAGACAGCAAACAACACGAGACCCATCAACCTATCTCCCAATGGATTATCAAAAAAATATTCATTCAAAAAAATGATCATGAAAACCTCAATCATAACGTTATGCGTCGCTGCGATAAGTATGTCCGCTGCTACGGCATCGGGTACGGTGTCCGGAAGCGGCACAGGGCTACCAAACGACAGCGTGGATGCAACGGCCAACGATACTACGGAGAATACGGCGGTCGACCTCGAGGAACTTGAAGTCAAGGCAAACACAATGGTGATGGACGGCAAGCGGACGACACTGATTCCGACACCGCGCGACAAGAAATTCGCATCCGACGGCATCGGGATACTCCGGAACATGGCGCAGGCCAACGTAGTGGTCAATCCGCTGGACCAGTCGGTGACGAATGCGGCGGGAGTGCCGTACTCCTTCTTCATCGACTATGTCCCCGCCTCCGACCGGCAGGTCAAGGACATCCGTCCGCAGGACGTGCTGCGGGTGGAGGTCATAGAGAGTCCGGAAGACCCGCGCTTTAACGGAGCGCGGATAGCCGCCAACTTCATCATGAGGAAATATGAATACGGCGGTTATACCAAATTCAGCGGAACCCACCAATTCCCCGCTTCGTCAGGTGAATATGGAGTATATTCAAAGCTCTCGTACCGGAAGATGACATACGATGTCTCCGGAGGAACAGGGTTCATCAACACTACGACCCTCAACGGCCCCGACTCCGAATCAATATACCGCTTCGGGGACGAGACCGTCACCAGAACCCAGACCGTCGATTCCTTCAGGGATCTGCAGCTGATGCCATACGTCACGGCGAGAGCTGTCTACTCGACAAACGGCACCATGATTTCCAATACCGTAGGATACAGTGGAAAGGACTTTCGCTTCGGCATCCGGAAAGGCTCGGTGGAATATCCCGGCCACACGCCGAAAGAAGAATTCATAAAAAAATACGATTCAGATTTGAAATCCATATCCTGGAGAGGCATGTACTATTTCAGCCTTCCGAAGCGGTTCTCCATCAACTTCGACGGCTCTGTCGGCCGAACCCTCAATGATGACTGGACATCCTATACGGCAGGCTCCGCCAGTCCGATTGTCAACGACATCACCGAAAAGGAGTGGAAAACCGACGGCGACATCACCGTCACCAAGAACATCGGAGCCCAGTCGGTAGGCGCGACCGTGTCGGGAGGATGGAGAAACAGTCTGCTCGATTACCGCACCGATGACCTTGCCTCGGTCGAATACAGCGAGTCGTACATGCATTTCCGTATAAACTCGTCGTTCAATCTAGGCAGATTCGGCATCTCTCCGAGCGTGTCAATGACAAAGACATTCCAGACCATCAACGGGCATGCATTGAACCGGTGGTTCCCGAAGGCATTCATACCCGCATGGGTAAGGATAAGCGACCGCCAGACTGCCAACATGTCGTTCGAATACGCCAAGGGGGGAGTACCTCCGGCGGACATGAGTCCGGTACTGGTCCGGCGCAACGAGATCGATGCCGTGGAAGGCAACGATAATCTCGGATACTACGACTTCTACACAGGATCAGTAGGCTACAGTATTGCATTCGGCGGATCATTCTCCGCAAACATCAACGGCAATGTGACCTACACCCGAAACGACATAGTGCCTGTGTACAGTCCGAAATACGACGCCGACGGAAGTCGGATGATGGTACAGTCGTTCGCTAACAACGGCTCGATGTTACACGGCAACGCCATGCTCCGTCTGTCGGGAGGATTCTTCGGCAACAGACTTTACCTTCAGCTTTACGGCGCGGCCAAATATTTCCACAGAAGCGGTCTTTATGCAAGGGTAGCCTGGGACTGGAGAGGAGGCGCGTACGCCACGTATTACATCCGCAATTTCCAGGTATCCGCCGGATATTCCACTCCCAGCGTTTCTCATTCGTCTGTGGCTGACGAGAGATATCCCTCTTTTTATTACATTAACGGGACCTGGGCATGGAACGGACTGTATATCGGTCTTTCATTCAAAAGTCCGTTCAGAAAATCGCTTGTCTGCTATACCTCGAGCATGGACGCGGGAGATTATATCAATAACGAGACTTATTACAGTACCACTTATCGTCAGAATATCGAGTTGACCGTGACCTATTCCTTCGGCTACGGAAAGAAAACATCGAAAGATAACGAAGTCAGCAAGATAGGAGGCGGGAACTCCATCATCCTCAAGTAGCGGCGTATGCGCAGGATCAGAGTGGTGCGTCAGCGGGACGCGATGCAGTGCGGGGTGGCGTGCCTGTCGATGATATGCGGCTGGCACGGGGAGCGGCTCGCGGTAGACGTGCTGGAGCGCATCTGCCGTCCAACCGCCGAGGGAGTATCACTCTCCGGCATCTCGCAGGGTGCCGGAGCGCTCGGTATCGGGACCGGCGCCGGACTCGCCACCACCGACTCGCTCGCATCGCTCGAAAGCCCCTGCGTGCTGCACTGGAACCAGAACCATTTCGTGGTGCTCGAACGCACCGACCGCCGCGCGCGCCGCTTCTGCATCGCCGACCCCGCCAAGGGGAAGCGGTGGATAGACCGCGCGGAGTTCGAGTCACACTGGATCTCCGACCGCAGGGACCCGGAGCATCCGCGCGGCATCGCCATGACCTTCGGGCCGGGGCCCGACTTCCACCGCCGTGCGGAGTCATTCCGCCGCGTGACGGAGGCTGGACACGGCAATCCGCTGCGGCTCATCTTCCGGTATCTCGGCAAATACCGGGGCAAGCTGGCCAAAGTGGCAGTCGCCCTGCTCGCCGCGACGATTCTCCAGCTCATCCTCCCCTTCCTCACCCAGCAGATAGTGGACACCGGAATCCGCAACCGCGACATCGGATTCGTGTGGCTGATTCTGCTCGGCGAGCTGGCCATAGTGAGCGGACGGACCCTCACCGACTTCTTCAGGCGGCGCGTGCTGCTGCGGATGTCGATGAAGGTGAACGTGTCGCTCGTGTCGGATTTCTTCGTGAAACTGCTCCGTCTCCCCATGGGATTCTTCGACACGAAGCTCTCCGGCGATCTGCTGCAGCGCATCGGAGACCACCGCCGGGTGGAGACCTTTCTCACCGGGCAGGTGATCGACATCCTCTTCACCGCACTCAGCTTCCTGGTGTTCGGCACGGTACTTCTCGTATACGACCGCCTTATCTTCGCCGTGTTCGTGGTCTCAAGCGCGGTCTACGGTTTCTGGACGGCCTCTTTCCTGCGGCGACGCGGGGTGCTGGACCTCGAGATGTTCGAGGCCCAGTCGCGCAACAACTCGCGCACATGGCAGCTCGTCACCTCGATGCAGGAGATAAAGCTCCAGGGATGCGGCGGACGGCGCACAGCGGAGTGGGTCGAGACCCAGACGGAGCTGTTCGGACTCCAGATGCGCTCGCTGAAGCTGGCGCAGACGCAGGGAGCCGGCTCGGTGCTCATCAACGAGACGCGCAACATCCTCATCACCGTCATCGCGGCCACCTCGGTCATCTCGGGCGACATCACGCTGGGCGCGATGCTCGCCGTGCAGTATGTGGCGGGACAGCTGTCGTCGCCCGTCGAGCAGATGATGGCTTTCGTCTACGCCCTGCAGGACGTGCGGCTCTCGCTCGACCGCATCGGGGAGGTGCACACGCGTCCGGACGAGGATGAGGCGCTGGCCCCGGCTCTCCCCGCCGACGGGACGGAGAAGGACTGTGCCGCTCCTGACTCCGGGGAGGTCAGTTCCTCGGGACGCGGAGGCATACGCCTGTCGGGTGTATCCTTCCGCTACGACACGCATGCCCCGGAGCTGACGCTCGACGGAATCGACCTCGACGCGGAGCCGGGGAAGGTGACGGCGATAGTCGGGGCCTCGGGAAGCGGGAAGAGCACGCTGGTGAAGCTGATGCTCGGCTACTACCCGTCGGAGCGCGGCGCGATATATGTCGGAGGAAAGCCGCTGACGGGGATGCGGATGGAAGACTGGCGGGCGCGCTGCGGCGCGGTGATGCAGGAGGGGGTGATATTCTCCGACACGATAGCGCGCAATATCGCCGTAGGCGACGGCGACGTCGACATGGAGCGCGTCCGCTCGGCCGCCGCAACGGCCTGCCTCGACGGGTTCGTGGACTCGCTGCCGCTCGGCTACGACACCAGGGTTGGGAGCGACGGCACCGGGCTGAGCCAGGGGCAGAGGCAGCGCATACTGATTGCCCGGGCTGTCTACCGCGACCCGGAGTTCATATTCCTCGACGAGGCAACCAACTCGCTGGATGCACGCAACGAGCGCATGATCGTGGAGAACCTCGCCTCGTTCTACCGCGGGCGCACCGTGGTGGTGGTGGCCCACCGGCTCTCCACGGTCAGCTCGGCCGACCGCATAGTGGTGCTCGACCGCGGCCGCGTGGCCGAGACCGGAGACCACGCCTCGCTCACCGCCGCACGCGGGATATACTACACTCTCGTCCGAAACCAGCTCGAACTCGGTTAGCACTATTTGGTTGTTTCGAAGAGATTGATTATATTTGCATGTTGAAAACCGGCGGAGCCTTTCGCAGGCAGTCCCCTGACAGAATAAACCCCGACCCTATGAATAAGAAACTTAAGACCTTGGTATATGGCGCAATCGGCGTGCTATCGGCTCTGATAATCCTGATTGTGGTCCTCATCGTGAACAATTCGCGCACCACCACGGCGGTGAACGAGGCGCAGGCCCGCGCCGACAGTCTGGCCATAGCCAACGACCAGCTGCTGCTCACCAGCGAGTTCAACCAGCTGAACGCGGACTTCAACCAGTATGAAGGACAGCAGATATATCTGAAGAACGACTCTCTGGTACAGAAGTACAACGAGGCGCGCATGAAGGTGGAAGGTCTTATCAAGGAACTTAACGACGAGAAGAAGTCCCATTCGCGCGACATGGCCTCGAGCCGTGCAAAAATAAAGAAACTGGAGGGGGAAATAGCTACCCTCAAAGGGATAGTCCGCCATTATCTGGAGGAAATAAAGCGCCTCGGCGAGGAAAACGCCGGACTCAAGCAGGAGATACTGCAGGTGCAGGAGCGCAACCAGGCCCTTACGTCGCAGGTGACGCAGGCCACAGCCAGCAACGCAGAGCTGACACAGACCGTGAAGCTCGCAAAGAAGCTGAACATCACCAATGTGGGATTCCACGCCTACAACAAGAAGGGACGCGTGGAGAAGAAGCTGGGCAAAGCCCGCCAGCTTGGCGTCAGCTTTACTGTCAGCCCCAACAACACCGCCGCACCGGGAATGAAGGATTTCTACATGCGGGTGATTTCGCCCGAGGGCACCCTGCTTGGGGGAGCCGGCTCGTTCCACATAGACGGCCAGAATGTGCCATATACGGCGAAGAGGTCTGTGGAATACGCCAACGATGAGATCAACGTGTCGATCTACTGGGATGTGAACACCACCCTGACGCCAGGCGACTACACGGTGGAGGTGTTCTGCGACGGCTACCGTCTCGCCTCGCGGCATTTCACGATGAGCAAATAACCCTTGATCTTATCACACTGACATATTTACCCTAAACGCACCGATACACTATGGCTACAGAGAAGAACGACAAGAAGCTCCCCGAGGGAGCGCACGAGACAAAAGCGGAACTGGAAACGATAGCCATTTCCTCGCCCGGACTGCATATAGGCCTGGTAGGCAATTATTCCGACACCGACGAGACCAGATTCCTGCTCACTCCGGAGGCATGCGGCATGCTCACATCGGGGGGCATACGGATATCGATGGAGGAGGGCGCGGGAGTAGACATCAGCTTCAGCGACGAGACATACGCCGAGTACGGCGTGAGGATAGTGAGCCGCGAAGAGGCTCTGAAGTGTCCGGTGGTCCTGAGCTACACCCCGCTCCGGATAGCCGACATCGAGAAAATGACGAAAGGGGCGGCGCTGCTCTCGATGATGGGAGACGGAATGTTCGACCCGGCCGTGATCAAAGCGCTGCTGAAGCAGCATATATCCACCGGATGCCTCGACAACATGGTGAGCCACCACGATGTCCAGATTTTCGCCGATATCATCGACGAGATCGACGGGCGCGCCGCAATAATGTACGCCGAGGAGTCGCTCTCCTATCTCGGAGGGGGCAAGGGAGTGCTTCTTGCCGGTGTGGCCGGTCTCAATCCATGCGAGGTGCTGGTGATCGGGTCGGGCACGGAGGCGATATCGGCCGCCAACGCCGCGGCCGGCACCGGAGCGCGCGTGGTACTGATGGACAACGACGTGTCGGCGCTGCAGCTTGCCCGCGGTCTGTGCAAGGACCGGGTGGAGCTCATCACGATCCACCCCCGGGTGCTCACCAACCTCGTCAAGGCCGCCGACGCCATTATCCAGTGCAACACCTCGCGTCCGTTCGAGTTCCCGAAGAATCTGTCGGCAAGCCTTAAGGAGAACGTGTTCGTGATCGACCTGAGAGAAAGCCACCCGTCGGTATCGGTACCCCGCACCGTAGCGATGGCCATGTCGAACATCCTCATCAACTTCCTCGACGAAATGGCCATAAAGAACGGATTCAAAGGGATGGTCGCCACGACCCCGGGAGTGCAGGGAGGAATGGTGACATACGAGGGCAAGCTGGTGGACAAGCTTGTCGGGAGCTACCTGGGCATGCCATGCGTCGACATCAGCGTGATGCTCTCGGGGTCCAATTAAGCAGGAACGCGCGCCAAGGATGCGGCTTATTCACCTGATATCATCCAACCACTGGGGCGGTGCGTGGCAATATGCGCTGGACCTGTGCAGTCATTTCCTCGGCAAGGGATGGAAGGTGACGGCTCTGACGTGCGACGCCAAGGCGGTGGACGACCGGTTCCGCGGCGCCGGAGTGGGGTTGCGCCATGCCCCGTTGCGCGGATTGTTCGATCCGGCCTCGGCTCTGATCCTCTCCTCGATGCTGAAGGAGATACCGGCCGGCGAGGGGATCGTACACGTACACCGTTACCGCGACGCATTCACTGCGCTTCTCGCCAGACGCCTGGCGAAGCGTCCGGACATACGCGTGGTGGCCACGCGCCATTCGGTGCGCCGCGGACGCGACACACGTCTTTTCAGAAGGATCTACAGAAACGTCGACGCCCACATATTCGTGTCGCATCTGGCATACGGCGCTTTCCGGACCACTTGGGAACCTGCTCCCGCACCGCTGCCCGACGGAAGGGTTCACATCATCCACAATTCGCTGAACCTGCCGGACTCTCCGGCGCCCGGGGAGCCTGAGAAAGGCCCGGTGACGGCGATGTACCACGGTCCGCTCGTGGAGGGAAAAGGACTGGAGACAATCATCGACGCGCTGGTGAGTCTGCGCGACCTGAAGATGCGGATGAAAATATGCGGCAAGGGAAGTCCCGACTTCCTCGACAAGCTTCGCCGTCGCGCCATGACGCGCGGCGTGATGGAGATGATCGACTGGAACACATCGGCCAAAGAGGCTGAGAGCGCCATCGCCGAAAGCCACTTCGGGGTACAGCCCTCGATGGAGAGGGAGGCCTTCGGCCTCGAGAATCTGCGCTACATGCGGTGCGGGCGCGCCCAGGTGTGCTGCGCCAACGGCGCGCAGAGGGAGTTTCTTGCAGACGGAGTTACGGCGCTGTTCGTGCCGCCGGCCGACGCCCACGCGCTTGCGGAGGCCATGCGGAGGCTCGCCTCCGATCAGACGCTTCGCCGCAGACTCGGCGAGAACGCCCGCAAGGAATTCGACATCCGTCTCTCATGGGACATCTTTACACGGAGGATGAGGAAAATCTATTATAATGAATTGAATATCGAAGGGGAGATTTTTTAATATTGATACTGGAGATGGAAAAGGATTCTAAAATCTTTGTTGCGGGACATCGGGGAATGGTCGGTTCGGCGATAGTGCGCGAACTGCGCAGACAGGGCTACGGGAATATCGTCACCCGAACGCACGCCGGGCTGGACCTGACCGACCAGCGCGCCGTGGAGGATTTCTTCTCCGCGGAACGCCCGGAATATGTGTTTCTTGCCGCCGCCAAGGTGGGAGGGATTGTGGCCAACAGCAAGGCCCCGGCCGACTTCATGTATGTCAACATGATGCTGGAGATGAACGTGATCAACGCCGCATGGCGTCACGGCTGCCGCAAGCTGGAGTTCCTCGGCTCGTCGTGCATCTATCCGCGGATGGCCCCGCAGCCGATGCCGGAGTCATGTCTGCTCACCTCTGCACTCGAGCAGACCAACGAGGCCTACGCCCTCGCCAAGATCTCGGGACTGAAGTATTGCGAATACCTCAACCGCCAGTACGGCACCGACTTCATTTCGGTCATGCCCACCAATCTGTACGGCCCCAATGACAATTACCACCCCACGCACTCGCATGTGCTTCCGGCACTTATCCGACGTTTTCACGAGGCGAAAATCGCCGGGACGCCATCCGTCACCTGCTGGGGCGACGGCAGCCCGCTGCGTGAATTCCTCTATGTGGACGATCTGGCGAACCTCTGCGTGTTCCTGATGAACAACTATTCGGGCAACGAGACAGTGAACGCCGGTACGGGGAAGGAACTTACCATCCGCGAGCTTACGGAAATAGTGGCCGGAACTGTCGGCTACGAGGGGAAAATACTCTGGGACACAGAGAAGCCGAACGGAACCCCGCGCAAACTTCTGGATGTGTCGAAAGCTACGGCATTGGGATGGAGCGCCCGCACAGAACTACGCGACGGGGTCCGCATGGCATACGAGGATTTCCTGACCAACACAATGCGCGCCGAGCGCTGACAAAGACTTGGAGGGCAGTCGTATTCACAGATGGGATCTTGCAGTGGCATGGAGCGCGTTTTTCGCGCTCCTGCTGACCTATTGGCTCACGGTGGCGCCCGGAGTATCATTCTGGGACTGTCCGGAGTATGTGTCGGCGGCGGCTCTGCTTGAAGTGGGGCATCCGCCGGGAAACCCGACCTGGATGCTCGCCGCGCGGATGTTCACTCTGTTTGCACCGGAGGGAGGACACTACGCGGCTCTGGCGGTGAACCTTTCGTCGGGACTCTTCACGGCCTTCGCCGGCTTTTTCCTGTCGCGTACGGTTTTCAACACGGCACTGTGGGTGCTTCGCCGCGCGCGGCGCAGGGCGCCAGACATAGTGAAGAGCTCGGCCGGGGCGGCGCTGACGGCCTCGCTCATGTTCGGCTGGTGCGACTCCGCATGGTATTCGGCTGTGGAGGCCGAGGTCTACGCAATGTCGATATTCATGACCTCCCTCTGCGTCTGGCTGACAGTGCGGTGGGCTATGATGCCCGACGGTCCGCGGGCCTCGCGGCAACTCGTGCTTATAGCCTATATGTTCGGACTCAGCTTAGGAGTGCATCAGCTCAATCTGCTCTGCATTCCGGCACTGGCCATGATTTTCGCCATACGCCGCGGAATACGGAGTCCCGGCAAAGTAATCCTTATATTTCTGCTGTCGCTGGCGGCGGTCGGCTTCATTCTTGTCGGTGTGATGCCATGGTCGATAGCGCTGGCGGCATGGCTGGAGCTGATGGCAGTGAACGCCGCGGGACTGCCGGCACTGTCGGGAGTCGTGCTGTTTATCGCAGGGCTGGGCACAATGCTGATTGCCTCGCTGTGGGTTACAGCACGATCGCCCCGCACGCGCCGCCTCAATCTCGCGCTCTGGATGCTGGCGATGCTTCTCACGGGATATTCCTCCTACGCTCTGATTCCGGTGCGGGGCGGCATTCCCTCGCCGGCCAACGCCTCGCTGCCCGGCAATCCCTTCTCGTTCGCGGAGTATCAGGCCCGCGAGCAGTACGGCAGCAAACCGCTCCTATACGGTCCCACGCCCTACAGCAAGGCGATGTATGAGGAGGATACCGACAGCGTGACGGGGCAGACGCGGTACACACGCTATGCGCTCGAGCGGGGACACCGCCGGCTGTCCCGCGCCGAGGCGGGAGCCGGCATTGCCGATCCACTCGGGATGCTTACTGCCCGCGACTCGGCCATCAACGCAGCCATGCTTGAGAGAGCCAATGCGGGAAAGGCCGGTTACGTAACGCAGGGATACCGCGTTCGCACCGTTCCGACTCCGGAGCTCAACATGCTGTTCCCGCGAATGACCGGGACCTCCCCTTTCGACCTCGACAGCTACGCCTCGTGGGTCGGGATGGACACCTCGACGATGGAGCGGGTGAACGTGACGGAGGCTTTCGATGCCGACGGGAATCCGGTGGCGAGGATGGACGGCAACGGAGTGCGTGGCAATCCGGTGTCGTGGCGCCCCACGATGCTGCAGAACCTGGAGTGGCTGGTGTCGTATCAGATCGGCTATATGTATCTGCGCTATCTGATGTGGAACTTCTCGGGACGTCAGAACGACGTGCCGTCGCAGGGGGAGGTGCAGCACGGCAATTTCATCACCGGCTTCACTGCCGTGGACAATCTGATGTTAGGGGCAGAAGATGCCCTTCCCGCATCGGCCGGACGCGACAATCCGGGACGCAACCGCTACTTCATGCTTCCGCTGCTGCTCTGTCTGCTCGGGGCCGGATGGCTCTGTGGCCAGGGACGCCGCGGGCGGCAGGCGGCCGGTACGGTGGCGGTACTTTTCGTAATGACCGGTCTGGCGATTGTGGTCTATCTTAACCAGGGTCCGGGAGAGCCGCGCGAGCGCGACTACAGTTTCCTGGGATCTTTCCTCGCTTTCTCGATATGGGGAGGATTCGGGGCGGTGGCGGTGGCAAGGATGTGTCGCTCGGCGTGGGGATTCCTGATTCCTCTCGGCATAGCCGGATGGATGTTTGCGGAAAACCTCGACGACCATGACCGTTCGGGACGGACAGCGGCCGCGAACCTGTCGGCGAATATACTGAACTCGATGGAGCGCGACGCCATACTCTTCGTGAACGGCGACAACTATACATTCCCTCTCTGGTATCTTCAGGAAGTGGAGGGCGTGAGGCGCGACGTGAAGGTAATCAACCTGGCATATATCGCGCTTCCGGAGTACGCGGCCGCCCGGATGGGCCGATGGCGCGAGTCGCTTCCGCTGCAGACCACCCTGACGCGTCAGGACATAATCTACGGGGCGATCCGGTACACCAAGGCGGGAAGCGCCGCGGGCGACACACTCGGGGCGGTGGAGGCTCTGCGGGCATTGCGGGCTTCTGACACGCGGGAGTTTCCGGGCCAGTATGTACGGCTTCGCGTGTCGGCGGATTCGGTTGTTCTCTATAATCTGAGGTCGCTGTCGGGCAGCGGCGCGAGCCGGACGCTCGATTTCGGGCGGCTGATGGTGTTCGACATAGTGGCCACCAACGCGGAGTCGGCGCACCCGCGCCCGCTCTACTGGCTACGCCAGGTCCGCAGCGACGGCCACATCCGTCTTGCGGATGCGGCGGCTCCCTGGCTCTTCGGCAGCCGCTACGGGTTGCGGCCGGAGGCTGAGACGGACTCGCTGCTGCTTGATGCCGCTGCGCACGTTGTCGCTCCGAATGCGGATCCGGACGCCTACATGGACCGCACGCCCGCCGGAATGGTAGCCTCGCAGCGTTTCGCGCTGACGGTGGCCGCGGCGCGTCTGCTGGAGCACGGTAATATCGATGGAGCCGAGAAACTTGTCAGGACAGCCGACACGCGCATGGGCGACGGCCCATACACCTACGCCAACTATTACCTCGCCGACACCACGGTAAACTCACGCCGGATGCTTGCCGACGTGCTCGCCGCCACCGCAGACTCCCTTGAAAACAGATACAAGGATTCCACCAGCGAATCCGACTCTAAATCCGGCACGACTCCGGCATCCTCCCGCACGCGCCGTATTATGGCGCGTGCCGCCGAACTGCGCGCCCGGGCCGCCTGTCATCGCGCCGCCGACCGCCACAAGACCGCCGCCTGGCAGCATTACCGCCGCTCCCTCCCCACGCGTCTGCGCTCCAAAATGTCTCCCGTCGAATAGCATTTTATTAATCATAAAATTCAGGGGGGCATTTCTCATACTCTGCAGAGAAAGCAAACATCATGTTATTCCATTGCTTATCTGCTGTTTAAATAGATTGTAATAGTGCCCTCCTTTTTGTATAAGTTCGGTGTGTGTACCTGACTCGGCAATCTGTCCATCTTTCAGAAACAGAATAGTGTCTGCATGCATTATTGTGCTTAGGCGATGTGCAGCTATTATGACAGTTTTTGTCCGGCAGAACTGCATGAGATTCGACACTATTGAAGATTCCGTTGCGGCATCCAATGAAGAGGTCGCTTCATCCATCAATATGATTTCCGGATTTTTATATACAGCTCGCGCTATTAATAATCGTTGTTTTTGCCCTCCGCTTAATCCTATGCCGGTATTTCCAATCTTAGTATTTAATCCCATCGGCAGCGAATTTACAAAATCATCGAGACACGCTATTCTTAATGCCTCCGCCGCCTTTTCCTTATCTGGCTTCTCATCCGTTAATGCAATATTGGACAATATGGAACCGGAATATATCATGCCTTCCTGCATTACAACGGAACAGAGTCTCAGCCAGTCTTTTGTGTTTAGTGAATCATAACTGACCTTACCAAATACCGCATCTCCTTTACATGGAACATACATTCCGAGAAGAATCTTAATTAAAGTAGACTTCCCTTCTCCGCTTTCGCCGACTATTGCGGTTGTGGATTCAGGTTTGATGTCAAGAGACATATTTTTCAAGATATAAGGAGATGAGCTTCCGGCATATCGAAACCACACATTATTTAACCGAATTGAACTGTCAACAGGAGAAATTTCATTTGCGCTTGGCATATTGTTATTATTTTCCATTACTTCCTGAACTCTCTCAATGGACATTGTTGTATCCTGAACAACGCTGAATGCATTTGATATATTTGAGAACGGCATGGTCAGTCTTCCCTCTATATAACTGATTGTCATCATTATGCCAATTGTCATTTCTCCGTTTATCACCATGGTCGCGGAAACGCCGAGAACAACGATGTCTCTTAATTGGGAAAACAGGCTTGTGCCGGCTCCCATATATATTTTAAGTTTAAGATTCTGTAATGACAGATCATTTATCTTTTGTTGAACTTTTCTCCAGATTTCAACCCTTATATTCTCCGCACCGTTAGCTCTGATTTCCGGCATACCGTTAATCAATTCATATAGATTATTCTGATTTTCTGCGGACGCTGAGAAGTAAGAATAATCAATCTCTCTTCTTTTTCTTAAGAAAAGTGAATTCCATATAATACCTGCACATGTAAATGAAACGACAATAAGGAATATCGGGAAGCTGAACCATATCATCAAAGAGGAAAATACAAGTAAAGACAGAACTGTCAGAAACATAGTCTCTGGAAATGATATGAGAAAATTCTTTATTCTGTATTGGTCGTCTGTTTTCTTTATAAGGTCGGCGCTGGATTTTCGTTCGAAAAAAGACACCGGAAGATTTATCAGTTTAACCAGATATTCTGACATCATGTTTATGCTGAGCCTTAATCCCAGCTTACTCATGACAATTTCTACAATTGTATTGGAGAGATAATTGCCGATAAAGATCATTAACTGAGCGCCAACGAGTATCCATACAAGACTGATGTCTCTATCTTGAATCCCTTTGTCTATTGTCGTTTGAAACAGGAAAGGTATCACGATATCCGCTATCAGCACAAGTAATGAAAAAAATATACTTATGGCGAAACTTTTTCTGTTTATTTTTACGGCATCTTTCAGTAATCCCAATAAACTATGCTTCGTTTTGGGTTTTGGGAACTGTGTATCTAAAAATTCAGGTCGGGGTTCAAGAAGTATGCAGATACCTGTCTCGGTGTCACCTTTCCACATCTGCAGAAAGTTTTTCCGAGACAGTTTCATTTTACCCCGAGATGGGTCTGCTACAAAAAAAGTGTCTTTTCTGACTTTATAAAGTACTATGAAGTGACTTTGATTCCAATAAAGAATCGAAGGCAAAGGCATATCATCCAACCTTTCAGGACTGACCTTAACAGTATATGAATCAAATCCGATCTCGTTAAGAGCATCAGTCAGGTCCCTGATTGAGATTCCGAGGCGGTTAGCATCGCATAGACTTCTGAGATAAGCGGGATCTATTTTTTTTCCATAATATCTCGCTATGATCCGTATGCAGGTAATGCCGCAGTCTGAATGTTCCAGCTGCTGATAAGAATGTATCCTATGCTTCATCCTCTTCTCACAAAGCTCCGCTGTCGGAGCCTTTCTGGGCGCCTATCTCGTTTCCTCTTCTGACTTTCTTACCATAACCGATGGTCCATGCCACCTTGAGCCGGAAACTGGCATGACGCACTCCGCTTGTAAATGATTGCGAGTAACTGTCGTAATATGTCGAGGAGTAGGATGTGCGGTCTCCGTCCCAGCTCCAGTCTGCGAAGTTGGCGATGTCAAGGCTCAGCTGGACATTGCCGTTGCTCCATCCTCCGCTGAGGGAATAATACCCTTTCTGCCGGGTTTCCGTTCCGTTCTGCGACATCTGCACTGTCGGCAGCCATCCGTATGCGGTGACATAAAAATCGCCGATATACCAGTTGGCGGATATACCCATCTGGAAGCTGTTGAACGAGAACGGAAGCGCGCCCATGCGTCTGCAATATCTGTATTCGGGATTCAGGGAGATGGAAAACGTGTTCCGGAACAAAAACGACGACAGGTTGGCTCCCGCCTTGAATTCGCTGAACGTACCGTCGTTCGCAACGTATCGCAACAGAGCCGGAGAGCCGTCCGGGCTGTCATACGGCGAATACAGGGTGACGGGACTGTTGAAAAGCATGTTTCCGACAGCATATACGGATCCCCGGAGCCATGCGGCAGGCAGAAATGTATATTCCAGCATGAGATCGGCGAAATTAGTGCTTTTAATCTCTGGATTGCCCGTGACATACATGAATTCGCTTGTCCTGAGTATCGTGTTGCTGTTGGAATTGAGGGCCGGGTTAAACGTGCCGTACCGGGCCTGAAGCATAATTCTGTTTTTGCTGTCAGGGGAAAAAGTCATGTGGGTCTGGAGATGGGGGAGGCAGTAGGTGTTCCGCACACCGCCGACCAGATTGTTTTCATATTCCAGTCCCGCGCTGGCATATACCGTCCATTTGTCTGAAAAAAAGTCGTAACCCAATGACGACCCGAGATAATTGAGGCTGAAGTCGGACGGGGCGGCTTCGGCATATTTCACGCTGTTGTGCCTGAAACTGTATGTGCAGCCAAGGTTCAATGAATGACCCGTTCCGAATTCTTTTGTGATCCTCAGACTGATATTCGGTGAAACATTGTTTTCTGTATATGAATTGTCAAGTCTGAGATTGTCCGTCGTTGAATACAACCTATGGATATTGCCATGGAATACCTTGAGTCCGCAATTCAGATTCAGGCTGAATCCGGACGGCAGACCGGCTGTGGCGTTGGCCCTCCATATAAAATTGTGTTTCTTGCCGTTGCTGACCGAGCTGTAACCGCCGTCCGACCTGGTTCCGTCATGTACTATCGTTTGAAGTCCCGCGGCATTCAGGGCGGGCATAAAGTCGTAGGTGTATCCCGCATGTGTCTGAAACATGAATTTCGGGGTATTGTAAACAGCGCGGAATGTGACCGGGAAGGAATTGCTGAAATATTTATGGTCTGTACGCAATGTTTCCTTGGAATACTCCGATACCGAGCCTCCCTTGCCCGGAATCCTGTAGGTGTAGCCTGATACATCGCCGGCACGCTTGTTTCTTACGTTTGTCATGCCGGCATACAGGTCGTAGGTCATAGCCTTGTAGCTGAATTTGGAGTACAGATTCTCGGCATTATACAGAGAGGTTCCGTCAAATCTTTTGGTGTCAAGTTCACCCGATAATTTGGTATATCCGCCAACCTCATACTTATACAATATGAAGTTGACGACATTCAATGCCCCTCCGAATCTCGGATCATCCGATACGGTGTAAAAGTCGACTCTTTTCACATCCGTAGTCTTGAGGCCTGCCAGGTCTTCCTGACGTGCCGGCACGAAGTCGATGAATACCGAAGCGAGGTCCCCGGTGACGGTCTTGATGATTCTGTCGATGGGGTTTATATGCAGTTCCGGAATCGCCATCCTCATCAGCAGGTCGGAGGCGTCCTGCGCGGCCTTTTTCTGCCGCGATGTCGGGATATACGCGCTTTTACGGGCACTGAGCCACTGGCTCTCCCCCTCCACGACAACTTCCTTCAGCTCCTTGACATTTTGCTCTTTGTTTTCAGTTGTGGAACTGTCGTTTCTCTCCACTGCAAATATGCTTGACGGGCAGACAAGAGAAAACGCGGACATTATGATGCTTACAGCGTATATATGGAATGAATTGTTATTTGTCATAGCAAGAAAATAAATAAGGAATTTAAATATAAAATGGGATTTACGGGGTTATGCCATGTGCATGTATCGAAATCTCGTCAATATAATTTCATCGATTTTTTCTTCTGTATATCCAAAAGGACATCTGCCGTTGTGCGGGCGTTCTATTGAATTCTGTGAGCACCCGCCTCCGCATATCGGTGCGATGCGACAAGAATGACACACCGGATTTGAGAACTTGTGACTGTTCCTTTGATTAACCGTCATTTTGTCCCAGTTGATTGTGCCGTCAGGACATAAGCGTCCCATTCTGTTTGTCTCATTAAAATCTCGTGCAGTACACTGATAGACATCCCCGTTATAGTTTATTGTGGCATGATGTGTCTTATCGCCATAACAGCAATTCTTGACTTTGTTAGAGATAAGAACCGAATTAACCCGATAACCGTTATCGCGGTATAATTTGATATATTCTGAAATCTTATTGTTGATTTCAGACTCCTTTTCTGAGTTCACGTCAATGTCAATATCCTGCCACACTCTTTGAATATCAAAGGACAACATATCCGCGATATCCGGTTTGATGCCTCGTTTAAAATCCTGTAGAATATTCACAAGATCGTCCACATTGGATCTGGTGCAATTTATACGGACAAGCACCCGTATTCCGGATTGTGCAAGACTTATTATATTATTTAGGATTGTATCATAACTGCCTCCGGCATCATTATACCGAACAGTGTTATGTCGATCCCGATGTCCGTCGAGAGTAATCTGGAAGCTGCATGAATAGTTGCTCAAAAACTTTATAGTAGCATCGTTTAAAAGGAACGCATTCGATGTGAAATGAATCTCAAAGTTCTTATTATATCTTTTGCAGACCTCATCTGCTTTCAAAATTAAATGCTTGACCGTTTCATTGAAATACATCAGCGGTTCTCCACCAAAAAAAGAAAGCAGGACTTTTTTGTAATTGTTATTGTTGCTTATGGATGTTGAAATCAATGCTGCTATCGAGCATATTGTCTCAATCGTCATTTTGGAGTTCACCTTATGATTTTCATAGCAGTACCAACATTTAAAATTACAATTCAAGGTAGGGTTTATTGTCAGATGAAAAAAATCGTCGTTTTCATTTGCGCGAATAATCTCATTGCGGACATTTTCTACTTCATCTACTTTATTCTCAATAACGCATCCAGAATTAATGGCATTTTCATAAAACTCCGGACTAGTAGTTTCGGTACTGATAATATTCTGGCTGTCAACAATAATTTTACTGCGTAACAATACGAACATATCAGTATAGGCATTATATATCATTTGAATGCCATCGGAAAAATTAAAATATGAGTTGTAGATACTTGGTTTCATTTAATGTAATTTCTTATATAGCACTTATGCGTTTGCATGAATAGCCCCTGAACTATGATATGCTATTTAGACTTGTCCCCAAATAGACGTGCTCTTGAATGGCAGTGTGCCATTCAAGAGCACGTCTATTTACTTAGCCATCACATTGGTTGTCCACAATCGGAGGATCGCATGATCCATTTGTCGGAGGTAGCGCGGGTTCCATGTTAAAGCATCTTCCCGGATTATCACTTAAATTACAGAAATTGCCACTGTTATAGCAAACAATCTCATTGGTCGCGCCACATGAATCGCTTGAATTTTTACAGCTTCCGTTATCACCACCTATCAGGCTCAATTCACTTGAGCAGATTTTTGACTGCTGGTCTGCCGGAACCGAAGAGTCCAGAACGGTTTCGATAAACTTCTTGATGTCGCTTTTTTGTTTCATAATCTTGTTATTTTGTTAACTGCTGTCAAAAATATATAAAAGTTTTCATTTATGCAAGAATAAACGTGAAATTATTGCAATTTTCAAGCAATTTTCAAGTAACGGTAACGAATTTATTTATCCATTTCTAACCCCGAACTCGTGTTAATGAATAAGCATACCTCCAAATACTGCAATCCAAAGATGGCGCATGTTTTCTATCGGGCCTGATTCATCGAAGGATGGGGGGAGTAGCTATGCACTGTATAGTGAAACGCATCAATTAACATTTATTAACATCATACTGCCTAAATTTTGCAGAGCAAGGTTATAACTTTGCAGCCGACAAGCATCGGTTGCCGTCACACCATGTCCTTTCTAAAATTTATGGAATGATGTCTACCCGAACTGCGATTATATGATGTCCATTCCAACACTAATGCGTTTATGAAAAAGTCCGGTTCTATTTCTGAGTTTATCGAACAGCGCGACCGCGAGCTGTCGGCCGCGTTCCGCGAAATCCTGTTAACGGCTGATATGCCGCTGTCTGAAATGTTTGCAGCCGCTGCGAAGCGTCCCTGCTCGCGGTTCTGGGTCGGGGAATCACGCGCCTTCCGGGTCATCAAGGAGATGATCGGAGGGAGCACCTCGACCCAGACGGGATCGGCAATGCTCGACAAAAAGCGCGAAATGTATGGCGAGATACTACGCCGCGTGGAGGAGCGGCTACGTTCCGACAGCGGATGCCGCCTGGAACAGGCGGTCCATGACGCAGTGAACTCCCCCGCACCCGAATTCTATCTCACCGAAAAGTCGGCACGCGTGATCATCTACCGCATCCGCCGCGCCGGAAAAAAGAAAGAGTAAACGGTTATCGGCATACCACCGGACAAGCATAGTAATTTTGCACCTGTAAACCGACGGCGAAAGCAAAACGACGCCGCTATAAACAGAAACTATATGAAAACCGTAAAGACAATCACAGAAGCAATCAGGAACGCCATCGACGCCACAAGATCCACCCAGCCGGAGGATGTGGAAGAGAGTGCGGAGAAAGAAGGGAACGAAGAATCAGACCTGACAGATTCTTCCGCAGGGTCTGATGAGTCCGATGAGTCCGATGAGGCTGAAACTCCGGCTGAACGGGCTGCCGCCATTGTGCCGGACGAGACCCGCGCGGACGTCAGGGCCATGCTGGCGGAGATTGCCGGCGAACTGGAGTCCGGCGAAATCAGCGAGGCCACCCTGACGCTGCTCCTCCGCGGCATAGATTACGAAAAAGATCTTGCCCACGCCGCCGAAGAGGGAGAAATCCGCGGACGCAACGAAACAATCCGCGAAGACATGCTGATGGAGGAAGAGAGCGACGGTCTGCCCCACCCCGGTACCGGCCACGGCGCGATATCCGACCACCGCCCCGGCAATATTTTCGACCTTGCCCGCGGAGCATTCTGACCATCAGCAAGCAAACTCATTGCTTAGATCTATAAAATATTAATCCGCAATTATTAATCCACGAGGAAATCCAAATTTATCAAACCATGTCTGAAATCAAAGCGACAGCCGGCACTTCCGGCAATCCAACCCAGTATCCCGGCCAGCCGGCCACAGTATCATCGGCAGCCGAAGCCACCGGCGGCCTCGACGCCGGCAACTTTATCGAAAGCGACATAGATGACGAACTATTCAGCTTCAACTCCGACGACACGCCGCTGATGAACCTCATGCTCAAGGCAAAACGCGTAAAGGTCAACAGTCCGGAGGTGGACCACTTCATGATCGACGAGCCCCGCAGCTTCGTGACTCTCGCCAACACCATGAACCAGACCTCTTCGATGCAGGGAGTTCTCCCGCTTCGCAGTTCCGACCAGGCCCTCCCCCGCCCCTACAGCACGCTGCTGGTGAAAGGCGTGGACGGATATTCCGCCGACGGAGTCACCAAGACGGCGGGAAAGGAGCTGATGCTCTTCGTGACCGGCTACGATCCCACCACAAACAATCCGGTGGTCCGCGCCGTAAACGGTCCCAAGTCAAGCGCCGCCGACGAATTCTGCACCATTCCGGAAATTCCCTCCGGCACCGAGTGCGTGATCCTCGCCAATTCCCTCTACGAGACCCAGAAGGAAGTGGATCCCGACCTGATTGTGCCGCGCCCCTCGAAGGTCTACCTCCAGAAGAGGGGCATGAACCAGGTGGTGAGCGACTACTTCGAAAGCCAGCGCAAGCGCATACCCTTCTCCAAGGCCATCATCGCCGAGCAGGCCATCGCCAACTTCAAGGTGCGCGGAAACAGAACGCTCTGGGCCGGACGCGCCGGAAAGTTCAAGGTCAACGTTCCGAGGATGGGGATGCAGTACGTCTACTGCACCGAGGGGCTCCGCTGGCAGTTCAAGCGCGAGCTGCAGCATGAGGGAGCATGGACCGTGGAGCGCATCATCTCCCTGGCCAAGATGTTCTTCACCGGCGAGGATGTACCCAAGACCGCCCTCCTTTTAGCAGGCAAGAATCTCCTGGAGCAGATACAGTGCATCGACTTCTCGAAGCATCCCGAGATACAGATCTCCACCAAGGTCAACTCCATCGGCTGGACCGTCACCAACTTCCACACCGTGTTCGGCGACATCGAGATCAAGCGCGAGCCCACTCTGGACCGTCTGGGCTGGAGCAACAGCGGCGCGCTGATCGGAGAGAACCGCCTTGTGCACTACGTCTACAGCAGCGAGCACTCCTTCTCGGACCGCGTAGACGGAGAGGAGGCCACCCGCAACGGCATACTTATCTGGGACGCCCTCGCCCTGAAGGGAAGCTGCCATATCTGGATCGACGGCGAGGGAGAGGGAGGCATGAGCGACGCCTTTGTCTTCAAGATCTGGGAACAGAGCACCGCTCCCGTCAAGCCGAACCCCTCCGACATCTACTACCTCTGCTGCGACTGTCCCGGCATGTCGCCCCAGGCACGCACCGGCCAGATGTGGTACGGCGAGACATCGGTAGGCGACGACCTCAAGGAGAAGACTGTCTGGAAAGAGTACAAGGGAGACGTGGAACTCTGAATAGAGTCCCGGAGAACAGGAGAATAAATGTGAAACGATAAAAACGCGAAAAGACGATGGAATCAAGAACATACGGAGTCTACGGAATGCTCGAATGGAGCGCCCTGATAAGCAACTCTCCCCACGGGCGCGTGTGGAGGATACCCTTCAGGGGCGGATCCTCGTCGGGATTCGGAGACGCGCCGGCCACCTTTACTACCGGGAACCCGGTGATAATGAAGGTGATCGAAGATAGCCGCTACTATCACGACAAAAAGATTGTGAGGCTGCGATGAACGTATCGGTAAGTGAAATAACCAACGCCGTGCTTATGCTGCTCGACGAGAACCGCGCTCTTCTCGAGACACGCCTCACCTACTGCGACCCCGGCACGGACCTGATCTCTCTGGCGCGCCGTCTCCTTCCGGAGGCGGCGCGTCTCGAGAGCGCGGAGGCCACACCCGGCGATATCAGCGAAGGTCTTCCGCTTGAAGCGGCTGTCCGGTACGATGCCGACGGCGTGGCCACGGCGGAACTTCCCGCCGATTTCCAGAGGTTGCTGTACCTGCGCATGAGCGACTGGAACGGAGGTCTGACCCAGACCCTTTCCCCGTCGGGCACATCGGTTCCGTTGCTGCGGGCCACCGCACGGCGACGCTCCGGACACCGTCACCGCGGACTTCTCCTGCGGTTTGCCGGAGCGGGACGCGTTCTCGACATCTACGGCTCCTCGCCCGGAGCCGTGATTGCGGAAGCCTCCTATCTGCCCGCGCCGGACATCTCCGGTGACTCCATCTTCATCCCGGCATCGCTGGTGGAGAGAGTGGAGAGGCGCATCGCCGCATCAGTGCGCGGGATCCTCTCACAAAACAACATCTGAACCTCACAACCGACAGCCCGCTAATGTATCGTTATGGACAATCAGAATAAAATCGCCGAAATAATCGAAGAAAACCGCCGTCGCAACGCGGAACTCGCACGCGAGTTCGACCCGGTCTCGGGAATGGGAAGCACCGGCAGCCGGTTCAGGGTCGGAGTGTCCGACATTGAGCGGGGCGCGCTATGGCTTCCGGAGAGCATGCGGACGCTTCCTGAGATAAAAATACTCGATGAATGCGGATCGATGCGCGAATATGCCCGGCGTCTCTGCGGCCACGAGCCGAGCATGAGGGAGAGGGAGCTTGCGGCCGACCGCTTCTCGCGTCTGCGTGCGCTTCACGATTTCCCGTACTGGGCCGCCACCAGGGTCTTCATCAAGAGCAAGCTCGGCGGCGAGGACGTGCTGTTCCGGCTCAACAGGCCGCAGCGCAAGTTTGTGGAACGGCTCGAGAAGATGCGCAACGGAGGGAAACCTATCCGGCTCATCCTCCTCAAGGCCCGGCAATGGGGAGGGAGCACCTGCGCCCAGCTTTACATGGCATGGCTGCAGCTTGTGCACAGCAAGGGTCTCAACTCGCTTATAATAGCCCACCAGGGTGTGGGCAGCGATGAGATCAAGGACATGTTCGACCGCATGATCGGGCATTATCCGGATAAGTTTCTTGTCGACGAAGGGGAGACTCCCGACCCGAAAGCCCGCAGGACGGAGGGTGTGGGCCGGTCGCGCCAGATGTTCAGAGTGCCGTCGCGCAACTGCAAGATCAAGATCGGCACTGCGGAACGTCCCGACTCCTGCCGCGGCGGCGACTACAGCCTTGTCCACTGTTCGGAGGTGGGAATCTGGAAAGCCACGCTCGGCAAGACCCCGGAGCAGATTCTGCGGTCGGCGTGTTCGGGAGTGCTTCTCAAGCCCATGACCATGATTGTATACGAATCGACAGCCAACGGCACCGGCAATTTCTTCCACCGGGAATACGATGCGGCGAAGCGGGGTCTGTCGCAGTTCGAGTCGATGTTCGTGGCATGGTATGAGATCGACCAGTACTCCGCGCCGGTGGCCGACACCGCGGAATTCGCATCCCGGCTTCTCGCCGGACGGGAATGCGACGCCGCAGAGAACGACAGGTCACAGCCGGGCCGTTATCTCTGGTGGCTCTGGGAACAGGGCGCCACACTGGAGGCCATCAACTGGTACATATCGGAGCGGTCCAAATATTCCGACCACGGACTTATGGCCGCCGAATACCCGAGCGATGACGTCGAGGCGTTCGTGCATTCAGGGGCGAGAGTCTTCGACCGCTACCGGGTGGAGGAGCTGCGCGCCGGCTGCCGGGCGGCAACGCACCGCGGTGAGATCGATGTGCCGGGAGCGGCCGACGCGGCGGGCCGGGTGGTGAACGACAGGGAGCGGGCCGCGATGCTTCGCGGTGTCCGCTTCACGCAGCTACCCTCGGGAGGCTGGCATATCTGGAAATTGCCCGATCAACCGGAGGAATTCGAGATCGCCGACAGATATGTGACGGTAGTCGACGTGGGAGGGCGCGGAATGCGGGCCGACTGGTCGGTGATAGCCATGTTCGACCGCGAGCCGATGCTTCGCGGCGAGGGTCCGGAGATAGTGGCGCAATGGCGCGGCCATACGGACTTCGACCTGCTGGCATGGCGCGCGGCGATGGCCTCGCAGTTCTACGGCCGTGCGCTTCTCGTGATCGAGAGCAACACGCTGGAGACGCGCGACCCTGACCGCGACGTCGACGGCGACCAGTCGGGATTCATACTCAACCGGCTTCGCGAAGTCTATCCAAATCTCTATGCCCGGCGCCAGAGCGAGGAGGCGGTGCGCATGGGCGCGCCGGTGCGTTACGGATTCCACACCAACATTTCTACCAAACCGGCGATAGTGGCGACCCTGGTAAAGGTGATCCGCGAGGGGCTGTACACGGAGCGGGACCAGAACTGTCTCGACGAATATCTCTCCTACGAACGGCGCCCCAACGGATCGTACGGCGCGATAGCCGGCTGTCACGACGACCTGCTGATGACCCGCGCCATCGGACTGCACATCTGCTTCCACGAGATGGATCCGCCGCGCCGCACCGCCCGCGCCGTATCCGATTTCCATGCCTACGCAACGCGCCGCCCCAGCCCCGACGTACTGTGGTGAACCGACGGAAAAGCGAAGCCCCCGATGCCGGAACATCGGGGGCCTGCGTGTCTATGACAGCGGGGATCAGCAGGCGGCGATCACCTCGATCTCCACCAGGGCCTGCTTGGGAAGCTCCTTCACGGCGAATGCGCAGCGTGCGGGGAAGGGCTCGCAGAAGAATTCGGCGTATACCTCGTTCATGGGGCCGAAGAGGCTCATGTCGGCAAGGAAAACAGTGGATTTCACCACATTTTCCATCGAAGTGCCGGCGGCCTCGAGGATGGCCTTCACGTTGGAGAGGCTCTGACGGGTCTGAGCCTTGATGTCGGCGGGCATCTCGCCGGTGGCGGGGTCGATGGGAAGCTGACCCGAGCAGAAAAGAAGATTTCCGGTCTTCACAGCCTGGCTGTAGGGACCGATGGCCGCAGGTGCGGCCGGAGTGGATACAGGTTGTTTCATGATATGATGTTTTATGGAACCGGAGTCCCGGACACGGCTGTTTTCACAATCCGGGGCATACGGCGCCGGTGAATACTTTTCTTTTCAATGACAAAGTTAGTTATTTTTTTTCATACTTTCCGCGATATCCACCTCCGCTCCCTCGATTTTTGTGCGCCGGAAAACTATCCAGGCAATGAGGGCGGCCACAAGCAGCGCGACGTCGAAGCTGTAATACACCCCGAGATTGTGCCATTCGAGCACATCGGCGAAAAGCAGCAGCACCGGGACACCCGTGATCATGTAGCTGACCACGCTGATCCAGAGGAGCGGTTTCACCTGCGATGTGCCGCGGATGGCATTGCACAGCGTCAGCTGAAAGGCGTCGAGATACTGGTAAAGCACCAGAGGCCAGAGCAGAACGGCGGCAGCTGAAATCACATCGGGACTTTCGGAGAAAAGCGCAAGCAGATGCCGGCCGCCGGCCAGGAAGATAAGAGAGGCCACGGTGGCGAGCACCAGATTGATGTGCAGCCCGGCACGCGCGCATCGGCCGGCTCCGGCCTCGTCGAGGACTCCGGCATAGTTGGCCACACGCACCGACACCGCAACCCCGAAACTCTGATAAATCATGAAGCCGAGCTGACCGATGGTGTTTGTCACCTGATAGGAAGCGAGCTGCACGGCTCCGTACCAGCCGCACACCACCGCGCCGAACGACCACAGCGAGCACTCCACGCCGTTCTGTATCATCACCGGATAGGAAGTGTTCCACACCCGCATCCGGACCGCTCCGAGTCGCCCGGGACTGGAGAAACCTACACGGAACGGGCGATAGCGGCGCGTACAGGACACGATCACTGCCATTCCCGCCAGTCCGGTGACCCTCGCCACCACAGTGGCGATACCGGCTCCGGCAAGTCCCAGTTCCGGCATACCGCATTCTCCATATATAAGCAGCCAGTTCAACACTATGTTGACAGCCACCGACAGCAGTATCATCCACATCGGCGACGCCGTGTCGGTGACTCCGTTGGCCCACTGCTGGAGCGCGTTGAAGAGCGACATCGGCACCAGAGTGAACAGCAGGATAAGATAATACTCCCTGATCAGCGGCATGATTTCCTCCGGCTGGCTGAAATGGTCAAGAAAGAAATAGAGCGCGCCCATGACGACTGTGAATATGGCGCCCGCGATGAGATTGATCTGAAGTCCTCCCCTCGCGGTACGTCCCACCTCGGCGAGACTTCCCCGTCCGAACAGCGCTCCGACGAGAGGAGTCAGACCGGCGGCAAGACCCATAAGCATCACAAGAGGAATAAGAAACACGGAATTGACGAACGCCGCGGCAGCGAGTTCGTTAACGCCGTACAGTCCCACCATCATGGTATCGGCGAAACTGACACAAATCACTCCCACCTGAGTGAGCAGCACCGGCGCCCCAAGACGCACCAGCGCCCTGTACTCTCCGCTGTATCTCCTGAAAAAACCCGCTGCCGGGCACATGCCTGCAATAGCCATAGAACCTATATCATCATTACAAATCCCCCTGTTCCATTACTTGGAACGGAATAAGGACGTTTTTTATTTGAAGTTTCCAAAATGGAACAGACGCAATACGCCATAATGACCAATTAGTGGTCATTATGGCGCTTTTCATATATACTACACCCATGCCAAAACAATTTAGGCCGATTTTTTGTAGGTGTAATTAGGAAACAGAATAAAAACAACAGACTATCCATATTGATATGAACAGGAAATGTCTACTTTCAGGAGCGGCACTGCTCTGCGCGGCTGTCTGGCAACCGTCGGCGCTGGCGCAGGGAAGCGTGAGCCTCGACTCATGCCGGCGGATGGCCCTCTCCAACAACAAGACGATCCGCATGGCGGAAGAGACGATAAGCGGGGCCGGTTATGACCGGAAAGCTGCAAAAGCCGCCTATCTTCCCGGTATTGACTTCACTGCCGCATACGCCTACAACCAGCATGGCATCTCGCTTCTGTCCGAGGATGCCATGCTCCCGACCAAATCGTTCAATCCGGGCACCGGATCGTTCGAATGGAACATACTCACCGATCCTCTCGGCAATCCTGTAAAGAATCCCGACGGGGGCGGATACATTCCGACCGAGGTGGCTGTGATTCCGAAAGAGGCGCTCAGTTTCGATACCCACAACGTGTTCGGCGCGGCCGTGACACTGACACAGCCCGTCTTCATGGGCGGCGAGATAAAGGCGCTCAACGACATCGCCAGATACGCCGAGAAAGCGGCCGTTGCCGCACGCAACACCGTCGTGCAGAATGTGATCTACACTGTCGACGAGGCCTACTGGCTGGTGGTGTCGCTCAAATCCAAGCAGCTGCTCGCGGCGAGTTTCGTGAACCTCGTCGACACGCTGCATTACGATGTGGAGGCAATGCTCGACGCCGGAGTGGCCACCCGCAGCGACCTGCTCACCGTGGACGTGAAACTCAACGAGGCGAAGATCATGCTCACCAAAGTCGAGAACGGCCTCACTCTCTCCCGGATGGCGCTGGCACAGATCTGCGGGCAGCCGGTGAGCGCCGCCATGACACTCGCCGACGAGAATTCCGGCATGTCTGGCAGCACCGGAGTCCCGGCCTACACCTACAACATGCAGGACGTGCTGGCGAGGCGCCAGGACCTCGAGGCGGTGCGCCAGGGCGTGAACGTGCTTGAGAGCCGCGAGCGGATGGCCATGGGCACAATGCTCCCCAAAGTGGGCATCGTCGGATCATATTCATTCTCCACGCCGAATCTGATCGACGGATTCAGCAAACGCGTCAGAGGCGGCTTCAGCGTGGGGGCAGGCGTCACCATCCCCATCTGGCACTGGGGAGGCAAGTACAACCATTACCGCGCCGCCAAAACCGCCACCAACGCACAGCGTCTGCTGCTCGAGGACCTTGAGGAGAAAGTGGAACTTCAGGTGGAGCAGGCCAAATTCAAATTCCAGGAAGCATTCAAGACCCTCGACATGGCCCGCGCCAACATGAAAAGCGCCGAAGAGAATCTGCGCAACGCCGAGATCGGCTTCCACGAAGGAGTGCTCACCGCCAACGATGTGATCCTCGCCCAGACAGGCTGGCTGCAGGCCAACTCCGAGCGCATCGACGCCGAAATCGGGGTGCGCCTCTGCGAGGTCTACCTCTCCAAGGTGATCGGCACGCTGGGATACGAACGCACGGCGGACTCCGCACAGACCTCAACCCGATAAAACAGAACCGCAAGACAAAATAAAAAAACCGGCAGCACACAGTCTGCCATGACACTACAAGGACACAAGTTGAACAATTGAAGCTTCATTCATTATGGCTGAGAACAATATACCGCAGAAGGGAGAGGTCGGCAATGAGAACCTGCCCGCAGAAAACCCGGATCTCCAGAACAAGATCGACACCTACGCAGCAGTAGGATTCCAGGATCCGCATGAAGTCACCCGCAAGGACAAGACATTGATTTCCACAATAGTCATCATTATCATGGTGGTGCTCGCGCTCGCACTGGTGGGCTTCCTCTCGATCAAGCAGCCGCCAGAGACGGTCCAGGGGCAGGGAGAGGCCACGGAAATACGCGTCAGCGGCAAGCTGCCTGGCCGCGTGGCCGCAATCTATGTGGAAGAGGGACAGAAGGTGAAGGCCGGCGACACGCTTGTCCATATCACCTCGCAGTTTGCCGACGCACAGCTGGACGAGGCCCGCGCCATGGAGGAAGTGGCCCGCGCCACCAACCGCAAGGTAGACGCCGGGACGCGCCCGCAGGTGGTGAACGCCGCCCGCGAGATATGGATGCAGGCCCGCGCCGCCTCCGACATCGCCGAAAAAACCTGGCGCCGCATGGAGACTCTCTACGGCAAAGGCGTGGTCAGCGCACAGAAGCGAGACGAGGCGAAGGCCGCCTACGACGCCGCCAAGGCCGGCGAGCAGGCCGCCAGGAGCAGCTATGAGCTCGCACAGGCCGGCGCACAGTCGGAAGACCGCAATGCCGCGGCCGCGATGGTCAACGTAGCCAAGAGCAGCGTGAAAAAAGTGGATGCCATCCTCGAGGACCAATATCTCACCGCCCCCTTCGACGGCGAGATTGTAGTGATCTATCCCAATGTCAGCGAACTGATCGCCACCGGCGCGCCGGTGGTGACCCTCCAGAAGGATGACCACTGGGCGGTGTTCAACGTCCGTGAATTCCTGCTGAAGGACATCAGGGAAGGCTCGGTGATCCGGGTCAGGATTCCGGCCCTCGACGTCGAGACCGACATGAAGGTGTTCTATATCAAGGATCTCGGCACATACGCCAACTGGCAGGCCACCAAGGCCACGGGCGACTACGACGCGCGGACTTTCCAGATCAAGGCGCGTCCAGAAAAACCGATCGAGAATTTCCGCCCCGGCATGTCGGTGATCTATCTCGGAGTAAAGGAAAAATAGAAAATCAGGCAACGCGATGAGCGACAAGGATCATAATACCGCCGTGACGGCGCCGGAGCGGACTCCGGAACGGAGCGGGAGCACACCCATCGGGGAGCGCGGAGTGAAGGCCATCTTCCTCCGGTCGCTCGTCCAGATAGTGCGCCGGCCGATAACGTGGGCCGGATTCATCGGGCTTCCGCTCTTCATCTTCCTCTTTTTCGCATCGTTCCTCGACAAGGGACTCCCCACGCGCATACCGGCCGGCATCGTCGACAAGGACGGCACCAGCCTCTCGCGCGAGATCACCCAGACGCTGGGGGGAATGCAGATGGTCGATATCCGGGTCACGCCCAACTCCTACACCGAGGCGCGCCACGCCGTGCAGTGCGGCGAAATCTACGGCTTCTTCCTTATCCCGGAGAACTTCCAGGCCAACCTCATGGCCGGACGCAAGCCGGAGATCACCTTCTATACCAACGCCGTATACTTCGTGCCGGCGTCGCTGCTTTTCAAGACATTCAAGTCAACGGCGGTCTACACCAAGGCCGGCGTGGCGATGAACATAGTGCAGATGGCCGGACAGAACGCCGAGGAGGCGGCCCCGCTCATGCAGCCCGTCAACATCTCGGCGCGCGGAATCGGAAACCCTACGCTGAACTATGCCATCTATCTCTGCAACTCATTCCTGCCGGCCGCCCTGCAGCTGATGATAATGCTGATGACGGTGTTCACGCTCGGCCAGGAAATCAAGTACCACACCTCCACGCGACTTCTGCGCATGGCCGACGGCTCCATCGTCAAGGCGCTGTTCGCAAAACTTCTGCCGCAGACTCTGATATGGATGGCTTTAGCCACTTTCCTCACCGTATGGCTCTATAAGTTCAACCACTTCCCGATGCACGCCGGATGGGGGTGGCTGCTCCTCTCGGAGTATATGTTCGTGCTCGCCTCCCAGGGATTCGCGCTCTTCGTGTTCGGGCTGCTGCCGAACCTGCGGCTGTCGCTCTCGGTGTGCGCCCTGCTCGGCATCCTCTCCTTCTCGATCGCCGCGTTCTCATTCCCCGAAGAGTCGATGTACCCCGCCGTGGCTATCTTCAGCTGGCTCATGCCAGTGCGCTACAATTTCCTCATCTACATCAGCCAGGTGCTCAACGGCGATCCGCTGTACTATTCCCGCGTGTGGTACGCGGCCTACATCGTTTACATGATTCTTCCCTTCACCATGCTCTGGCGCATGAAGAAGGAGATGCTCAAACCGGTCTACGTTCCTTAGGCCTAAATCACATTCGCCATGTGGAAGAGATTCAAACATTCCCTCAAAGGGATCTACATAGTGTACTGCCGCGAGTTAAAGCTCATAATCAGCGACATGGGACTCCTGCTGTTCCTCTGCTTCCTGCCGGTGGTCTATCCGCTGGTCTATTCGCTCATCTATAATCCGGAACTGGTGAAGGATGTGCCGATGGTGGTGGTCGACAACGACCGCACGCCGCTCTCGCGGGAACTCGCGCGCAAGATCGATGCCTGCGACCAGGCATGGGTGCGCGGCTATGCCTCCGACCTGAGCGAGGCGCGCCGCGCGATGGCCGGACGCGACTGCTACGCCATCCTCGAGATTCCCGAGGGTTTCGAAAGGAGCGTCGGCAATAACTCCACCGCGCAGGCCGTTATGTATTGCGACATGGGACTCCTGCTCCGGTACCGGGGCTTCGTGGTGGCCGCCACCAACGTGATGATGGACATGGGAGCCGAGATCCTGACGCAGAAAATCGACGACACCGTGCCGCTCGTCGGAACGGTGGCCGACGGCGACCTGCTCCCCATCGCCAACATCAACATGGGCAATATCCAGGGAGGATTCGACACCTTCATCATGCCCGGCATCGTGGTGCTCATCCTCCAGCAGTGCATCATCCTCGTGATCGGCATGGCCGGGGGGGCGAAGAGGGAACGGCGCACCCTGGTGCGTTACGACGCCGACAACTACGAACCCTCCATATTCGGCACCATGTGCGCCCAGATGCTGGCCTACATCACCATCCTGATTCTTCCGGCGGTGTTCATGATCCACTATGTGCCGCTCATCTTCTCCTTCCCGATAGCGGGAAACCTGTTTGAGGAGATGGCCTTCCTCCTCCCGATGGTGATAGCCTGCTTCGGCCTCGGCTTCGCCTTCCAGGGATTGGTGACGGAGCGCGAGTCGGTGTTCGTATGCTGGGTGATAACCTCCGTGGTGTTCCTCTTCCTGTCGGGCATGATATGGCCGCGTTACGACATGGCTCCGGTGTGGAAGGCGCTGAGCGACATCTGCCCCTCGACATGGGGAGTGGAGGGATTCATCAAGATGAGCAGCAACGGGTCGAGTCTGGCTCAGGTGAGCCACGAGTACCTGATGCTCTGGATTCTCGCCGCCGCATGGTGGGCCGTAGGCTGGGTTGTGCAGCTCACGGCGGTGCGCCCGGCGATGCTCCGCCAGCAGGCACGCAACATCATCATCTTCAACCGGCTGATGCGGAGCGGCTACTTCGGCGGGAAGAAGATACAGAACGACAGAACCGACGACAGACAATGAGATTCGGAAGAAAAAATTTCACATTCGGCCAGCGCGCGGGTTACCGTGCGCTGCGCGCCGTTTTCTACCCCTTGTCGCTACTGCCGCTGCGCGCGCTCTACCTCATTTCCGACGGCCTGGCGCTGCTGGCCGGGAAAGTGCTCCGCTACCGCCGCCGTGTGGTCCGTGAAAACCTCAGGGCCTCCTTCCCCGAGATGACAGAAAAGGAGCGCCGCAAAATCGAGCATGATTTCTATAGCTTTTTAGGCGACTACATAGTGGAGACCGTGAAAATGATATCCATGAGCGAGAGACAGATACGCCGGCGCGTCAGGATGGAGGGCCTGGAGCAGCCGTGCGATGCACTGCGGCGAGGCCGCGACGTCACGCTCCTGCTGGGACATTATTGCAACTGGGAATGGGTGTCGTCCATCCCGCTGCACATCCCCGGAAACTCCGTCGGAGCACAGATCTACCATCCGCTCAGCAACGCCGCCTTCGACCGACTCTTCATGGACATCCGGACACGGTTCGGCTCGAAAAACATCGCCATGGACGACACACTGCGCCGTCTCGTGGAATGGAAACGCGCCGGCATACCGAGCATCACCGGCTATATCGCCGACCAGGCTCCCCATCTCGACCTCCATCTCTTCACAGACTTCTTCAACCGCGACACCCCCGTGCTCACCGGACCCGAGCGAATCGCGAGATTCCTCGACTCCGAAGTATATTTCATCCATATCTCCCGCCCGAAGCGGGGCTATTACACACTGCGCTTCATCCGCGTGACCGACTCCCCGAAAAATGAACCTCTGTTCGAAATCACCCGAGCGTACTTCCGTATGCTTGAAGATAACATCCGGGAGGCTCCACAGTACTGGCTATGGAGCCACCGCCGCTGGAAAGTGACCCGCGAAATGTTCAACACCTACTGGGGGCCCAAAGCTCCCGCCATGCTCTCACACCTCTAACCCTGCGGCCCATATCGAATATTTATCCGCCCAAAATTCAAAGTCCTGCCACTCCCCTCTCTCTTCAGATGTTTTATAGCACATTTTGTTAGATTTTGCGCTTTTTTGTCCGATTTCGCATTCTTTATTCCGACATTTTTATTTATTTTGTGAGCGATTTCTCTTTCCCCGAATTACTAATTTAACCAATATTCCGCTATGAAGAAATTCTTATCTTTATTGCTTGCCTCGGCATGCATCGTGCTCATAGCAGTAGCCAAGGACTTCGTGATACAACTGAAGTCGGGCGAAGAAGCACGCATTCCCGTGGAAAACATCAAGGACATCAGGTTCGACGGGACGACGGACCATGTACAGCTGCCAGAGGACCCTTACCCTACATCGACGGACTTCACCCGCAAGGTCCTTCTCACACAACACACCGGCACAAACTGCGGCTATTGCCCGAAGATGGTGATGGCCCTGCGCACAGTCGCGGCTGATGACAACTACAAGGATGCGTTCACCCTCGCCGCCTTACATTCCTACGATAACGACCCGATGGGCACCGACCTGATCCGCGAGGTGTCGAAACCCTACACGGGAGCAGGATATCCATTCACCAACATCAACTGGAAGAACGACGGCGTAGGCGCTCTCCGCAACTACAACCTGATGGCGGACAAGCTGAAACAGCTGATCGACGGCGAGATGACGGCCACGGTTCCCTCCGGCATCGCCTCCCTGGCGACAATCAACGAAAACACCATCGACCTCACCATCGCGATGAAAGCCGGCGAGAACGGCCGCTACCGCGTGGGAGCCATGCTGATCGAGGACGGCATCAAGGCCGATCAGGAAAACTATGAAAGCGAAACCCTCGGCAACGTGGACTTCTCCACCCACGACAATGTGGTCCGCACGCTCGTGGGCCGCGACACCGACGGCGGCTTCACAGGCGTCAACCTCGGCGCCGTGCAGAAAGGCTCCGTAGCGTTCACAACTCAGACCATCTCGATCAAGAACGCATGGAAGATGGCCAACAGCCGTCTGCTGATATACGTGGCCGAGAAAGTGGGAGACAGATATGTATGCGTCAACTCAGCATACGCGCCCGTGGACGGCGAGCTTCCCTTCAGATATGACTCCGGCAAGCCGGGCACCGACGCTTTCGTACAGCTCGAGAACAATTATGTTGAGGCCGAGCCCAAAGGCGCCTGGTATTCCGTGGCATACACCATGGCCGACGGTGCCGACGGTGCACCCGAGGTATCCACCGAATGCGACTGGATCGAGGAGCTCTCCCTGAGAAACGGCGAGATCCATTTCCACACCGCAGCCAACGAGACCGCAGGCACACGCAGCGGCCGCATCATCGTGGCATACGGCGACGCCCGCCCGATCGCAGTGACTGTCCGGCAGAAATCGATATACGACGACGAGGACGCGCTCTTCAGGATCTCCGTCGACATCCTCACCCCCTACAAGGCCATGGTACGGATCGAGCCGAACGGATACACCGGCAACTATCTCTTCTTCGTGGCCAAGTGCGAGACTGTCGACAAATATCTCAACGCCGGCAACCTCGAGGGCTGGATCGAGGGAGACCTCGACTATCTTCAGGGTCTCGCCGAATACTACGAGACCACACTCGAGGATTTCCTTCCCCAATATCCCCAGGCATACGCCATGAACGGCGCCAACACCACCATGACGTACTCCAAACTCACCAACGACACCGATTATTACATCTACTGCTACGGACTCTCCCTGCAGGGCGAGGTGACCACCGAGTTCTTCAAGAAGAAATTCACCACCACACCGGTCAACAAGGTGGACCTCTCGCTGACGCTCGAGGCATCGGACGTCACACAGACCTCAGCCGACCTCAAGGTAATTCCCTCGGACAACGAGATCTCCTATTTCTGGACATACGTATCGGAAATGGACTGGACCAAGTACGACCTCAACTTCATCATGGACAACATGGTGCAGAACGTGCTTGACGCCGTCGCACTCGGCACCGACATCAACACCATCATCCACCGCGGACCCTCCGGCGAAAAGGTGACCGGCCTGTGGAAAGGCACACGCTATCATCTTGTGGGCTGGGGAATGGACGAGATGGGCACCCCGACCACCAGCCCGATGGAATTCGGAACATTCACCACCATCCCCGAGGATGTAACCTCCGACTGCACGTTCGCCGTCGATTTCCCGGTGATCAAGGACAACGACATGCAGATCCACATCAAGCCCTCCGACAACAGCGAGCGCTACTACGCCGCGTTCGTCGAGGAATCGAAATGCGAGGGCTACGACAAGTACCAGATGGCACAGCGGCTCATCAACATGGAGGACAGCCGTCTGCAGCAGGGCTTCTACGGCGAGGGCATTACCTGGGCCAATGCTCCCTGGATGCTTTCCGGCGAGGTGACCAAGTGGGGCAGAGACGATCTTTTCTGGACATTCTCGCCCAACCGCAAATACAACGTCTACGTGTTCGGAATCGACGCCAACGGCAAGCGCACCACCGACGTGTACTACGAGCAGCGCTCCACTCTCCCCGCTCCCGAGAGCGACATGACAGTGGAAATGGTTCCGCAGGAAACCACCTACAACAAGTTCACCGTGACCTTCAAGCCTTCCAGGGACGACGAGTACTATATCCCGCTGCTCGTTTCCAAGGAGGAGATGCAGTACGTCACCAATCCCGACGGTACTCTTGACGAACAGACCATCTGCGAGGAGATCGAACATTACTACGACAACACTCCCAACTACTACACCCTGAAGGGAGAGATCACCCGCTCCTTCAACGTTGTTTCCGAAACCGAATACACTCTGCTCGTCTGCGGATGGTCAGGCGGCAACACCACCCACTTCTTCACCCTTGACTTCACCACTCCGGCCATTCCGTTCGGAGAGTCCAAGGCCGACGTCAAGACCAGCTGGGAACTCTTCGACGGCTCCGAACTGGCGGAACTCGACTGGGACCGCTGGAAGGATTACACCGACATGGTGGTGTTCCGCGCGAAATTCGAGCCCAACGCCGAAGCCGCATACTACACCGGCGGACTCTGGATGCCCGAAGGCACTTACGATGACCTCGGCGGCGACGACTATCTGCTCCATCTCATCCAGCTCGACGGCCTCAACATCACCAACAGTCCCGAAGGTCTGTACCGCACCCTCACATACGGCGTGACATACTCCTTCTCCTACATAGCCAAGGACAAGGACGGCAAGCTCGGACCCTGGCACTACGAGGAGTTCACTCCCAGAAAGGGAGAGAACATCACCCCGGCCTACGACTTCTGGACCAAGCCCTCGAATGCTCCCTGCTATGTGGGAGCGGTATCGCCCGACGGAAAGGTGAAGCTGATAAGCGCCCCCTCCTTCGCAAAGAAGAGCGCGGCGACCGACACCGGCCGTCTCGCCCCCTCGGGGGAAACCGGGAAAACGACAGCCGACGATTCCCTCGGCCGCAACTAACCCATCATCCATCACAATCAAAAGAATAGAAAAGATGAAAAAGACCATAGTGTTGATGGCGGCGGCCCTGCTCGCGGCAGGCGCCTCGGCCGACACAAAAAAGATGCTTGAGGTGAAGGAATACAACGGCACCTCCCATAAATACGACATCACGGAAGTGATCAACATCACCTTCGACGGCGACAGGATGGTGGTGAACCATGCCACCGACGGACTCCGCGAACATGACATCGAGGCAATCGAGGTGATGCGCTTCGCCACCGTCTCAGGACTCTATGAGTTCGAGCTGGACGAGGGGCTCGAGGTAACCGTCAGCGACGGCATTCTCCGGGCCACATATCCGGAGAATACCCTGACACTCCGCATCTTCGACCTCAACGGCCGCGCCGTTACAACCGTTTCGGCCGAAGCCGAGCTTTCCTATAACCTCACCGACCTCGCTCAGGGCACCTACATACTGATGGTGAACGAGAAGGCCATCAAATTCATCCGTTAACGACATCCCATCATGAAAAAAACAGCAATGTTAGCTCTGGCGCTGATGCCGCTCGGCGCCGCCGCCCAGTCGCTCACAGTGACCCTGCAGTCGGGAGAAACTGTCAGGTATCCCATCGAAGAAGTGGTCGGCCTCTCGTTCGACGAGTCGCAGCTCCCCCCGGAGCCTCCGCAAAACTATGTGGCCCTCACCGAGTTTACCGACCCCATGGTTCTGGCCGAGGTATCGAAGGGCGATACCGACAAGGACGGACGCCTCTCGGAGGCTGAAATCGAGGCGCTCAGCGTGCTCGATCTCTCCAACAAGCAGGTGAAATCGCTCGCCGGAATCAAGCATCTCACCGCCCTAAAAAAGCTGCTGATGCAGGGATGCTCCGGACTTGAAGAGATCGACCTCTCCAACTGCTGCCCCGACCTGGAGGAGCTTCAGACAGGATTCTTCAGCAGCCTGAAGACTCTCCGACTCGGCGAAAAGAAGGCCCTGCGTCAGCTCTATACGATGCATAACGGTCTGGAAACCCTGGAATTCACCGCCCTCCCCGCCCTCGAGGAAATGACCATCGCCGGAAACAACCTTGTCACCTTCACTCTCAGGGACTGCAAGAACCTGCGCCGGTTCACGGCCGGAGGCGACAAGCTGAAGTCATTCGACCTCTCGGGCTGCGACAACCTCAGTGTTCTCTCCATCTCGGGTTCCACAGACTTCGAGGTGCCCGACTTCTCGGCATTCCCGGCCCTCAGGGAACTCACCATGTCAGGAACAGCCATCAGGGAGTTCACCACCGAGACCAACCGCCAGCTCGTGTCGCTCGACCTTGGCTCCAGCCCGTCGCTCCGCAAAGTGGACGTCAGCAAGAGCGTGAAGCTCAACTCACTTTCACTCAACTTCTGCTACGACCTCTACAAGGTGACCATGTACGAGGGCCAGGTTATCAACAGTCTCAACGGAGTTTCCAATGAAATGATCACACGCGTGCCCCGCGAGTATCCGGAGGATGTGGCCGCCGAAATCGCCGATCCGGCATTCCGTCAGATCATGATCGAAACCGCCGACACCGACAAGGACGGCAAAATCTCCATAGAGGAAGCCAACGCCGTGACCTCACTCAGCCTCGCGGGCAAAGGTCTCAGGAGCGCCGACATCTTCTACTTCGAGAACATCACAGACCTCGACCTCTCCGGCAACGAACTGACCGAGATCGACCTCTCCATGCAGATGGGCCTCAGGAACCTCAACCTCAGCGGCAACAAGCTTACCAGGCTCGATGTGAAGCGCCAGACCGCGCTCGAGACCCTCGATGCCTCCGGCAACGCTCTCGAAGAGGTCTCCGACATGGCCTCGAAGAAAATCGTCTCCATCGACCTGTCCGACAACAGGCTCACCAGAGCGAGATTCTACTTCCTCGACAATCTTGTGAAGCTCGACCTCTCGAACAACGAGATCGCGACGGCCGAAATCCGCGAGAACAGCAAGCTTGCCGACATGGACGTGTCGCACAACAGTATTTCCGAGATCACGATGTGGTCGCTCAAGGGACTGGTGAACGTCAAGTTCAACGACAACCCGTTCATCCAGCTCGACGAGGCCGGCAAATGGACGTTGCTCGAGACAATCGACTGCTCCAACACATCCATCTCCAGACTCGACCTGAGCGGCAACACGGCGCTCCGCAAGTGCGTAGCCACCGGATGCCCCTCGCTGGCCACCATCCATATCCCCGCCGACAGCACGGCCGAGGTGATCAAGGATGACGCCACAGCGCTTGTCAAAGGCGCGCCCGCCGAGTGAAACCACGCATAACCCCTCATACAAGCCCCGGCCCCTCTGAAGGCCGGGGCTTCTTTTCCCTGTCTGCGCAATGACGGCCTATTTGTATAATCGGGGAAGTTTGATTAAATTTGCGTCACCTTAGATTTGCAGCGGCAAA
>DERZ01000021.1:0-7755 GCA_002361155.1 Porphyromonadaceae bacterium UBA3327
GTAATTTTTACCGAATCATTGTCTTTAGATATTTTTCCTTGATATTAAGAAGGGCCATAATGCAGTTCTGACAAACGATAAAGCCTTCACTTGCCAGTTGAACCTGCGATATTTTTTCTGTGAAAAATTACTGATTTATGCCAGAGTTTTAGTAAATTTGTTCGTTGTTTTGAAACTTTAAATGGCTTGTTTTGGTATTTCTATATTACTAAAAATCCGTGACATATAGAAAACTAAAAGTCTTTTTATTGCTCTTTTCTAAGCAAAAAGTCTAAACAGAACCTGGCAAGTGACGCTGGCAAGTGACTTCGGCTTCGGCTGTTAGTGTCTGGGGTAAAAGCCGAGTATAAACTTTCTCGGAGATGTCGGTTGAACTATGGCAATAGGCATACAAATGTCATGGTCAGTTCGTCATTTATGGCAAGTACCGCAAACGTATGCCTTGAACAATGGAATAAAAGGGGAAAGAGGATCTCAATTTGTTTGTATTTTCACATGTCTGATTAAGGGTTGATTTATATACAAACAAATCAGGAATTTCCTCCAAAAATGCGGATTTTAGCCAAACAAACTGCGTCATTTGAGGCTATAAAACACCAATGGCCAAACAAATTATATTTTGCTTAGCCATTGATTGTCAGATGTTTATATTAAATATTTTCTTAATATTCCTCCTCGTTGAAGAAGAAGTCGTCTTTGCTGGGGTAGTCGGGCCAGATGTCTTCGATCGATTCGTAGGTCTCGCCTTCGTCTTCTATCTCCTGCAGGTTCTCGATCACTTCAAGCGGACAGCCGCTGCGCTGCGCGAAGTCTATGAGTTCCTCTTTTGTCGCCGGCCAGGGCGCGTCCTCAAGTTTTGAGGCAAGTTCCAGTGTCCAGTACATATTTTTCTGTTTTAGTCTTTACATTATTGCATATTTATAAGCATCCTCTCTACAATCATAATATTGAAAGCCGGGGGCTTATTTTTTCCATATTATTTCTTCAACTCCCTGAATGAAGTTGAGATAGCGCGCCGCAATAAAGAGGTAGTCGGAAAGACGGTTCACATATCGTGTCACCGCAGGATCTACATATTCCGCTTCGGCCAGGTCGAGGATCCGCCTTTCGGCCCTGCGGCATACTACCCTGCATACGTGAGCTTTTGATGCGGCTTCCGACCCTCCGGGCAGAACAAATGCCCTTATTTTCGGGGTCTGCTCGTCGAGCGCGTCAATCCACTCCTCGAGGCTCTGTATCTTCTCTCCGCCAACAAGCGAGGTGCAAACGCGTTCTTCCCCTGCGGGCATAGCCGTCGCAAGGTATCCTCCGATGTTGAAAAGTTCGTTTTGCACCTGATGCAACTCATCTCGGACCTCGGCCACGCATGCTGTATCCGATATCAACATACCGAGATTCGATGAAAGTTCATCGATAGTGCCGTAAGCCTCAAGACGGAGACTGTTTTTCTTCACCCTTTCGCCACCCACGAGCGAAGTGGTGCCGCCGTCTCCGGTGCGCGTGTATAGATTGCTTTTCTCCATAGCTTTCTTCTATCCTCGTTTTTTCTTTGTAACGCTATTGGTGAATTATTGTTGTGATTTGACATTTTTTTGTTAAATTTGTGGTTTAGACTCCTCCGGAGAGTAATCCGGGCAGGGGCGGCATATATCTTTCTATAGAAAACATGAGTGATTACATAGTCAGTGCGCGGAAATACCGCCCGGCCACTTTCCGCAGCGTAGTCGGTCAGAAGAATCTGACATCCACGTTGAAGAATTCGATTGAGTCCGGACGTCTGGCTCAGGCATATCTGTTTTGCGGTCCGCGTGGAGTGGGCAAGACATCCTGCGCGCGCATCTTCGCCAAAACCATCAACTGCCTCTCTCCCGACGCAGAGGGTGAAGCCTGCGGACAATGCGCGTCCTGCAAGGCCATCGAGATGGGCAATTCTTTCAACCTTGTGGAACTCGACGCGGCTTCCAACAATTCGGTCGACGACATCCGCCAGGTCACAGAGCAGGTCAATATCCCGCCGCAGGTGGGCCGTTACCGCGTCTTCATCATCGACGAGGTCCACATGCTCAGCACACAGGCCTTCAATGCTTTCCTCAAAACCCTGGAGGAACCTCCGGCATACGCCGTGTTCATCCTTGCCACTACCGAGAAGCACAAGGTGATACCCACTATTCTGAGCCGTTGCCAGATCTACGACTTCAAACGAATCACCATCGACGACATGGCCGAGCACCTTGCTTACGTGGCCTCGTGCGAAGGAATTGAGGCTGACCCCAAAGCCCTCGGCGTGATAGCCCGCAAAGCCGACGGAGCAATGCGCGACGCGCTCTCGATATTCGACCAGGTAGCAGCGTCAACACGCGGCAAAATGACTTATCAGGCTGTGACTGAGAACCTCAACGTGCTTGATTACGACTATTTCTTCCGTCTTGTAGATGGCTTCGCAGCCGGCGACGTCCCCGAAGCCCTCCTCCTTTATAAGGAAGTCCGCGACAAAGGCTTCGACTCACTGTTTTTCGTCAACAGTCTTGCGCAGCACATCCGCGACCTTATGGTGGCGGCCGACGCTCGCACAGTGTCGCTGCTCGAGACTCCGGCCGACGTAAGCGAGCGGCTTGTCAAACAATCCGGAGCGCTCCCGCTCCCCTGGTATTACAGCGCGATGCGGATACTCAACGAATGCGACTTCAACTACCGCACCGCCGGCAACAAGCAGCTACTCGTGGAACTGACCCTGATCCGTCTCTGCCAGCTGCTTGCTCCCGCCACCCCCCCTTTTGACAACACCGACCGGAAAATTCCGCTGCGCGATCCGGCCGGAGCAGCCCCACGAAGCGCGGCACCCCAGTCTGCCGGAACCATCCCGGAACCGGCCGCACCCTACGAGCCGGAACCGGCCGCATCGGTCACACCACCCCCGGCAACGACGGCCGAAGCGGAGCAGCCTCTCCAGACCACCACTCAGAAAGTGCGTCCCAGAACATTCCGGCTCAGTGCCGCCAAGCACACCCCGGATGTCTCCATCGAGCCGAGCCGCGAGCCATTCACCGACGCGCAGTTCTTCGAGGCCTGGAACAGATTTGTGGCAGAGAACCCCGACCAGCACATACTCGCCAGCGCCATGCGCGAGGCGCGCCCCGTGCGCTCCGGCGAATTTGAATTCAGCGTAATGGTGAAACACCCTGCCGAGCAACAGGCCTTCGAACTCTCCACCGGACGCATCCTCGAGTTCCTGCGGCACGAACTCCACAACGAACTGCTCACCATCCACGTAGAGATCAGCCCCGAAAGCGACGCCGAAAAACCGCTCCCCCCGCAGGAACTCCTAAAAAAAGTGATTACCGACAATCCCGCGCTCGGCGAATTCCTCTGCAGCATCGATGCCGAACTCGCCTGACCACCCCAATATGAAAGGACTTAGAGAAAGATACAGCGAGATGACTCCCGGGCAGTGGCACGACGCCGTCCGCGAGGCGGAACTGGAGCATTTCCGTGCCACCCACCGCTACTGCGGCCGTTGCGGCGCCCCTGCCGAACCTGCTTCCGAAAAAAGCGTGCGCTGCACGAAATGCGGAGAGGAAGTGTTTCCACGACTCAACCCCGCGACAGTAGTGCTCGTGACCCGCGGAGAGGAGGCACTACTGGTACACGCACGCAATTTCTCGCGCCCGATGTATGCCCTTGTGGCCGGATTCGTGGAAACGGCCGAATCTCTCGAAGAATGCGTGGCCCGCGAGGTGATGGAGGAAACCTCGCTGAAAATCCGCGACATCCGCTACTTCGGCAGCCAGTCATGGCCCTTCCCCAGCCAGCTTATGGTAGCATTTACCGCCAAATACGATTCTGGCGAACTCGAATTCGCAGACGGTGAACTCACCTCCGGAGGCTGGTTCAGTAGGGAAAAACCGCCGTTGCTGCCCACACCTCCATCCCTTTCGAGACAACTCATCGATGCCTGGATTGAGGGAAAACTGCGTTAAATAATCATAATAATTGTTAAATCATGCGGTAAAATCAAGTCGCAGACATGTTTTACAGGTCACCACAGTGGATTTAATGTAGGATTTTTACTATCTTTGCAATGAATTCCGGAGGGGACGCAAGTCTCCTCCTATTTTTTGAAAGTTTTCATGATAGACAAGACAGCACTAAGGTCCTTTCTTGAGACACGGCTTGCCGGCACAGGATATTTTCTTGTAGACCTGAGCATAAGCGCGTCCAATGAGATAAAGGTCGAGATAGACTCCGCCGACGGAGTCGACATCGACTATTGCATCGCACTCTCCCGGGCCATAGAAGAGTCATTCCCCCGCGAACCGGAGGACTACGAGCTGGAGGTCGGTTCGGCCGGACTCACCGCCCCATTCAAGGTCCGCGGACAGTATGAGAAAAACATCGGCAACGAAGTGGAAGTCCTTGCGACTGACGGCAAGAAATACCGCGGCACACTCAGAGAGGTGACCGACAACGGCTTCACCGTGGAGATCCGCACACGCGTACGCCGCGAGGGGGAGAAGAGGCCGGTGGAAGTGACCGAAGAGAAGCTGTTCGCCTACGCAGACGCCAGGTCCGTGAAATATATCTTCGAGTTCTGAGCCGTTGGTCGGGCCAGCGCCTGACCGTGACGCTTAACACCTGATTAACAATAAGAAGTATCGGATGGATCCGACCGGATCCAGACATGCTTTTATATAAATACATCTGTAATTTATTATGGCTAAGAAAGCTGAGACAGTGAACATGGTCGATCGGTTTCGTGAGTTCAAGGAACTCAAGAATATCGACAAGACTACTATGATATCAGTGCTGGAGGAATCATTCCGCAACGTGCTTGCAAAGCAGTTCGGCTCCGACGACAACTTCGACGTAATCATGAATCCCGACAAGGGAGACTGTGAGATATATCAGAACCTGATAGTCGTTCCCGATGGAGAGGTAGAGAACGCCGACCGTCAGATAGGGCTCACCGGAGCGCGTGAAATCGACCCTGAATGCGAGATCGGCGAAGAGGTCGCAAAGCAGATTTTCTTCGAGAAATTCGGCCGCAGGGCCATTCTCAATCTCCGACAGACACTCCAGTCGAAGATACTTGATCTCCAGAAAGACGCCATTACCTCCAAATTCAAGCAGCTCGAGGGAGAGATCATCACCGGCGAAGTGCATCAGATATGGAAGCGGGAGATGCTGCTTCTCGACGAGGAACAGAACGAACTGATCCTTCCCAAAGAGGAACAGATACCCGGCGACTTTTTCCGCAAGGGCGACATGGTGCGCGCCATCGTGAAACGGGTGGACAACCCCAACAGCAATCCAAAAGTGATAATCTCGCGTACCGACAACCGGTTCCTGCGCCGTCTCTTCGAGCAGGAAGTTCCCGAGATTCATGACGGTCTCATCACCATAAAGGATGTGGCCCGCAAGCCGGGAGAGCGCGCCAAGATCGCCGTGGAAAGCTACGACGACCGCATCGACCCGGTCGGAGCGTGCGTGGGCATCAAGGGAAGCCGTATCCACGGCATCGTCCGCGAACTCCACAATGAAAACATCGACGTGATATCATACACGTCCAATCCCCAGCTTTATATCCAGCGGGCGCTAAGTCCGGCCAAAATCTCTTCCATCCGCCTCAATGAGGAGGAAAAGAAGGCCGAAGTGTTCCTCCACCCCGACGAGGTAAGCCTTGCCATCGGCAAGGGAGGACTCAACATCCGTCTGGCCATCATGCTCACCGGCTATGCCATCGATGTCTACCGCGACATAGAGGAAGGAGAGGAGGACATCTATCTCGACGAATTCCGCGATGAAATCGACGAGTGGGTGATCGAGGCTCTCAAGGACCTCGGACTCGGCACAGCCAAGGCCGTGCTCAACGCTCCCCGCGAGGTGCTTGACCAGGCCGATCTCGAGGACTCCACTCTCGAGCATGTGCTTGAGGTGCTCCGTGCCGAATTCGAGGACTGAGCCTCCCGCACCGACATCCTTTCATTCAGTAAGGGGTCAAACATTTCATAGTAAACACTAACCGTTATATATGCGCACAAAAATCAGTAAAGTAGCAAGAGACCTCAACGTAGGAGTCAGCACTGCCGTTGAATTCCTGCGGAAGCACAACATTGAGGTCGACGAGGGTCCCAACGCCCGGATCGACTCCGATGCCGTCGACATGCTCACCAAAGAGTTCAGCAGCGACAAAAACACAAAGGCAGACGCAGAAAAAATATTCGGGACCCGCCGCGAAGAAAAGAAAGAGAGGCCCCGCAAAGAACAGCGCGCCGCCCGTCCGGAAGCAGACCGGCGTCCCGCCGGTCCCAGAATTCTGGGCACCATAGACCTTGACAATCCTAAAGCCGGTCTCAAAGCCGTTACTGAAAGCGCAAAGACTGACGTCATTTCGGCCCCCGAGGTCAAGGCCGAGGTCAAAAAGAATCCGGTTCCGGCATCGGCCCCGGCACAGGAAACAAAAACCGCAGCTCCTGCTCCCGAAGTGAAAACAGAAGTATCGTCCACGGAAACCAAACTGGAAACGTCTGCCGCAGACCCTGCCATGAAGTCTGCGAAAGAGTCTATCAAAGCCGAGCCTAAACCGGAAGTTCCTAAGACTGAACCTAAACCGGAAACGCCTAAGACAGAACCCGAACCGGAGTCCGCAAAAGAGACCCCGGAAGCGACACCGAAGCCGGCGGCACCCAAGGCAGCCGACGTTCCGGCGCCTAACCGGCAGCAGACGACTCCGACAGCCGAACAAAAAACAGCACAGCCCGAGAGCGTGCAGCAGGAACCCACATCGCTTGCCGCACAGACAGGAGCCGATTCGACACCTTTCCGCCTCGGAGGAGCACAGCCGCAGGCACCCGGCCTGAAAGTAGTGGGCAAGATCGACCTCACCGCCATCAACCAGAGCACTCGTCCCCGCAAGAAAAGCAAAGCGGAACGCGGACGCGCCGCCGGAGATGCCGACCGGAAGAAACGCAAACGTATAGGCAAGGAGAAAGTCGACATCGAGAAGGCCACACAGCAGCCGGGATTCGGGGCTGACGCCCGCAAGAAGGACCAGCGCCCCGACAACCGCGGCAACCAGCAGGGTCAGGGCGCAGGCGGACGCGACCGCGGCAAGAAACGTGACAAACGTCCCGTAAAGGCCGACATCAGCAGCGAAGACGTTCAGAAGCAGGTGAAGGAAACCCTCGCACGCCTCACCAACAAATCAGTGAAGAAGAGCGTGAAGTTCCGCAAGGAGAAACGCGAGGAGATGCACCACCGTGAGATGGAGAACGCCGAGCGCGAGGCAGCTGAAAGCAAGATTCTTAAAATCACCGAGTTCGTCACCGCCAACGACCTTGCCAGCCTTATGGACGTGCCCGTCAACAAGGTCATTTCCACCTGTATGAATCTCGGTGTGATGGTGTCGATCAACCAGCGACTCGATGCCGAGACCATCAACATCGTGGCCGAGGAGTTCGGATTCGAGACAGACTTTGTCAGCGCCGATGTGACCGAAGCCATCGAGACTCCCGGAGACAAGGAGGAAGACCTCGTGCCCCGTCCCCCGATTGTAACCGTGATGGGACACGTGGACCACGGTAAGACTTCGCTTCTCGACTATATCCGCAAAGCAAATGTGATCGCCGGCGAGGCCGGAGGTATCACACAGCATATCGGAGCCTACAACGTGGAACTGAACGACGGCCGTCACATCACTTTCCTCGACACCCCGGGCCATGAGGCGTTCACCGCCATGCGTGCCCGCGGAGCCAAGGT
>DERZ01000021.1:8036-21941 GCA_002361155.1 Porphyromonadaceae bacterium UBA3327
TTCACCGCCATGCGTGCCCGCGGAGCCAAGGTGACCGACCTCGCCATCATCATAGTGGCCGCCGATGACGACGTGATGCCCCAGACTGTGGAGGCGATAAACCACGCCACCGCAGCCGGAGTTCCTATGGTATTTGCCATCAACAAGATAGACAAACCGACTGCCAATGTCGACAATATCAAGCAGCAGCTCGCCAATATGAACTATCTTGTGGAGGAATGGGGCGGCAAGTATCAGAGTCAGGACATCTCTGCCAAGAAAGGTACCGGTGTGGAGGAGCTTATGGAGAAAGTTCTTCTTGAGGCCGAACTTCTCGACCTCAAGGCCAATCCCGACCGCGCCGCGATCGGCTCGGTGATAGAATCGAGTCTGGACAAAGGACGCGGATACGTGGCCACCGTGCTGGTACAGAACGGTACGCTCCGCGTGGGCGACGCCATCGTGGCCGGTACCAACTACGGCAAGGTCAAGGCGATGTTCAACGAGCGCAACCAGCGCGTCAAGGAAGCGGGACCGGCCACTCCGGTGCTCATCCTCGGTCTCAACGGCGCTCCACAGGCAGGCGACACATTCAATGTGCTGTCCACCGAGCAGGAAGCCCGCGACATCGCCTCGAAACGCGAACAGCTTCAGCGCGAGCTCAGCCTCCGCACCAACAAGCGTCTCGGTCTCGAGGAACTCGGACGGCGCCGCGCACTCAACGATTTCCACGAACTCAATCTCGTGGTCAAGGGAGACGTGGACGGCTCCGTCGAAGCCCTCTCCGACTCGCTCCTCAAGCTCTCCACGCCCGAGATCCAGATAAACGTGCTCCACAAGGGCGTCGGCGCCATCTCCGAAAGCGATGTCACCCTCGCGGCCGCATCCGACGCAATCATCATAGGATTCCAGGTACGTCCTTCCGGAGCCGCACGTAAGGAGGCAGAGAAGGAAGGTGTAGAAATTCGTCTTTACTCAGTCATCTACAAGGCTATCGAGGAAGTCAAGGATGCAATGGAAGGTATGCTTTCGCCCGAAATCAAGGAGGAAATTACCGGAACGGCAGAAGTGCTCCAGACCTACCATATATCGAAAGTCGGAACAATTGCCGGAGCCATCGTGCGCGACGGAAAGATCAAGCGCAACTCCAAGATACGCCTGATCCGCGACGGCATAGTCATCTACACCGGTGAACTCGGCTCGCTCAAACGATTCAAGGACGATGTCAAGGAAGTTGTCTCCGGCTACGACTGCGGACTCTCCGTCCAAGGCTACAACGACATCCGCGAAGGAGACCTCATCGAGGCCTTCGAAGAGGTGGAAGTCAAGAAGTCGCTCTGACATGAATCACTTCATAAATATCTGACATGCACTACTTCATAAACATCGGCTCCAACATCGGACCGCGGGTGCTGAACATCAGCAAGGCTACCCGCGCCGTGGAGGAACGATTCGGATATTTCGAGATTTCCCATAAAGTGGAATCGGAACCATGGGGTTTCGATTCCACTAATGTTTTCTGCAACATAGGCCTGATGTTCATCTCCGACAAGACTCCGGAGGAGGTGCACGGCATCCTTCAGGAGATTGAGCGTCGTCTCGACCCGCGGCCACACCGCAACGCCGACGGCTCCTACCGTGACCGCACGATAGACATCGACATCGTCGCTGTCGACGAGCTGCAGATCGACACCGACACGCTCAAGGTGCCGCATCCGCATCTGACAGAGAGGCGTTTCTTCCTCGAGCCAATGGCCGAACTCGCGCCGGAATGGCGGCATCCCGCCACAGGACTTACCTGCGCCGAGATGCTTGAGAAATTACCCGACCCTAAAACAAACTAATTTCCTACTACCATCATGAAAAAAACTCTGCTGACCCTTCTTGCCGCGACCATCGCAACCGCCGCGGTCGCCCAGGCTCCCGCCTGGCTCCGCAACTCCGCGATTTCGCCCGATGGATCAAGGATAGCCTTCACCTACAAGGGGGATATATTCACCGTGCCCGTGGCTGGAGGAACGGCCCGGCAAATCACTGCCGACAAAGCCTATGACACCGCCCCGGTATGGAGTCCCGACGGAAAAAAACTGGCCTTCGCCAGCAACCGCGAAGGGAGTCTCGACGTCTACACCGTCGCAGCCGGAGGGGGCACACCGGTACGTCTCACTACATCAAGCGCCGACGAGCAACCCCTCGCATTCATCGATTCCGACAACCTTGCGATCATAAGCAAAGATCTCGGATCCAACCGCTCGGTAAGATTCCCCGGCCAAAGCAACGTATACTCCATCAACCTCAACCAACCGGGGTCGAGACCTCAGCTATGGCTGTCTTTCCCGGCCATGGCAGCAAGTTTCTCTCCCGACGGAAAGATGCTCTTCCAGGACAAGAAAGGAATGGAAAACGTGTGGCGTAAACATGAGCGATCCTCCGGCACCTCCGACATCTGGCTGCTCGACGGAGGAAACTTCACAAAGCTCACGGACTTCAACGGCCATGACCTCAACCCGGTATGGGCTCCCGACGGCAAAAGCTATTACTACGTTACCGAAGAGAACGGCACTCTTAACGTGGCATACTCCTCGCTCGACGGCAAGCAGCGTAAGATCCTCACCTCTTTCGAGCGCCATCCCGTGCGCTCGCTCTCGGTGGCTTCCGACGGCACTCTCGCCTTCAGTTGGGACGGACAGCTCTATACCATGCGCCCGGGTCAGGAGCCACGCAAAGTGGCTGTATCCATCGCCGCCGACCAGTATGACGGCGACATGGTGAAAAAATATGTCAATACCGGCGCCACCTCTATGGCCGTGTCGCCCGATGGAAAGGAACTCGCCTTTGTGCTACGAGGCGACGTATATGTCACAGATGTCGAGTACAAGACCACACGCCGCATCACCGACACTCCGGCACAGGAACGCACCGTGAGCTTCGCGCCAGACGGGCGCTCGCTCGTATATGACTCCGACCGCGACGGACAGTGGCAACTCTTCACAGCCGAAATCAAAAACCCGACGGAGAAGAGATTCGCCTATGCCACAGAAATTGTGGAAAAACCGCTCTACAAAAGCGACCGCACAGCACAGCAGCCGGCATTCAGCCCCGACGGCAAGAAAGTGGCCTTCCTCGAAGACCGCACCGAACTGCGTGTGATCGACGTGAAAAGCAAGAAAGTAAATACCGCCCTTGACGGCCGGTACAATTATTCGTATGTCGACGGCGACGTACCTTTCGAATGGAGTCCCGACAGCCGCCGACTCCTCATCGGCTACATCGGCGAGGGAGGCTGGAACAACGTAGACATCGCCATGGTCAACGCCGACGGTACCGGTCTGGTGGATCTGACCGAAAGCGGATATGCCGACGGCAACGCCAAATGGGCTCTCGGCGGAAAAGCGATAACCTACGAGACAGGCAGATTCGGCATGAAGAGTCACGGCTCCTGGGGAAACCAGAGCGATGTTGTCCTCATGGCGCTCGATCAGGATGCATGGGACAACTTCAACGCCACCGAAGAGGAGGCTAAGCTTAAGGAACAGGCAGAACAGGATAAAAAGAAGAAAGAGGAGGAAGAGACTGCCTCCAAGGAGAAGAAAGGAAAGAAAGCGAAGAAGGATAATTCCGTCAAGAACGAGACCAGGCCCCTCGAACTCGACACTGATAACCGCCGTCACCGCATGGCGCGTCTCACAGGTTCATCTTCGCTCCTCGGCGACTACCTTCTCTCTCCAAAAGGTGACAAACTGTATTATATCGCGAGAGCCACCGAGGGGGGAGCCAATCTTTTCGAGCGAAACCTCCGCGACGGCAACACCAAGCTGCTCATCAAGGGGGTGTCGGGAGGCATTGTCACCGATGCCAGGGGCGAGAACGTATTCGTCATCACCGGATCCGGCATGAAGAAGGTTGACCTCGCCAAAGGCGACGTCAAAGATATAGAATTCGAGGCCCCATACGACCGCCGTCCTTCGCTGGAGCGCGAATACATCTACGAACACATGCTGCGTCAGGTGGCCGATAAGTTCTATGACGAGAACCTTCACGGCGTCGACTGGAAATACTACGGCGACCACTACCGTAAATTCCTCCCCCATATCTCCAACAACGACGACTTCGCGATTCTGCTGAGCGAGATTCTGGGCGAACTAAACGCTTCCCATACCGGCGGTCGCTACAGCGGTACCGGACCGTCCATGCCGACAGCGAATCTGGGTGCGTTCTTCAACCCGAACTACAAGGGTGATGGCGTCGAAGTGACCGAGGCTGTGGCAGGAGGACCGCTCTCCTCCAAAAAAGCCGATGTGCGTCCCGGCGACATTATCCTCGCCATCGACGGCGAGAAGATAGCTGCGGGCATGGACTTCTCCCATCTGCTCGAGGGGAAAGCTGACAAGCGTACCCGCCTCGAGATCCGCCGCAAAGCCTCCGGCAAGACCGATACTGTGAGCGTGCGTCCCATAACCGCCGGAGAACTCTCCGAACTGCTGTACAGCAGATGGGTGGAGCGCAACGAAGCCTATGTAGACTCAATCTCCGGGGGCAGAATCGGCTACGTGCATGTGCGCGGAATGAATACTCCGAGTTTCAACGCCGTCTACGACCGGCTGCTCGGCAAATACCGCAACTGCGACGCGGTGGTGGTCGACACCCGCTGGAACGGCGGTGGCTGGCTCCACAATGACCTCGCGGTCCTGCTCAGCGGCAAGGAATATGTCCGTTTCACCCCAAGAGGACGCTATATCGGATCCGAGCCCTTCTCGCAGTGGCACAAGCCATCGGTGATGCTTGTGAGCGAGGCCAACTATTCCGACGCCCACGGCTCGCCCTATACCTACAAGACGCTCGAAATCGGCAAGCTTGTCGGTGCGCCTGTCCCGGGAACAATGACCGCCGTCTGGTGGGAGACGCAGATCGATCCCTCGATCATCTTCGGTATTCCTCAGGTCACTAATTCCGACCTTAATGGCAATGCTCTAGAAAACAAGCAGCTGAACCCCGATATCACCGTCTACAACGACCCTGCCGACGAGCTATCCGGCAAGGACGCACAGCTTGAGGCAGCGGTGAAAGCGCTGATGAAATAACACTCCGGAACGTTTAAGCGCTCCGCGGCATATTTAGACACACAAAAACTGCCGCCGGTTCTGAGATGAACTGGCGGCAGTTATTTTTTGTGGAGAAAGATTATAGCCCGGCGTAAATATCGTCGACAGGCATGAATCCTTCGGGTTCCACACTCAGGATTAATATGTAGCGGCCCGTGCTGTCGGCAGTCTGCTCCTCCATGAGACGCACATTGACAAAATTGCCTTTATAGCTTCCAGAAACATCGAAGAGGTCGTCGCTCAAGGAGTCGCGGCCCATCGGTATACCGATGTCGTGCATTTCCTGAAGCAGACTCCCGCAAAAATCAGCCTGGCGTCGCGTGCATTCCACCTTGGAATCCTCCTGATAGGAAAACATGAAAAAGAAACAGAAATCAATCAGCGTCTCGTTACCGAACCGGGCCATGGCGGACACTTCCGGCTGCATCCCGTAGTAACTGATGCCGTAGCCGCCTGACGTTTCGAGCCAGAGAGCCGCATTGTCCTCCTCGGGACGGAGCCTCAGAATCCTGAATGCCTGGTCACTGCATTCATGCTTCGAGACGGAGGGGTCGATCACACCATACACTTTGGTCACAAGATCCTCGGCGGTAACTTCCACGGGAATCTCCCTGACGGTATGCTCCGGAGCGACGGTCGCCTTCGCGGCGGCGGTAGCGGACACATCCGCCAGAAGCGCGGAAATCTCCTCATTGCTCATATCGGAAAACGACACTGCCGAGACAGTCATTGCCGACAGCCCGACAGCAGCTGTGACCAGAATCGACCTGAATATTCTTGCAACTGGAAGCATGGTGCGAAAGTTTACATAAATTAAACCATTTGTATTGTCATAACCGAATTTTCCATCCTTTTGTTCGCGACATCAATATTTTAACAATTAGAACAGTGGAACGAGCAATGAGTCCGTAATTAGATAAACGAAAGGACCGGCTCAATGAGCCGGTCCTCCTGTCTGTTATCCTTCCCGGGGAAGGGATTGATTAATTATTTGAAGCGGCGGTTGCCTTCAAGTGCGGGCTTTCCTTCGGCCACAGCCGCAACCTGCTTCTTTCCCTGCGAACGCTTCATGATATTGTAAGCGATCGGTGCCGCGCAATAAAGCGAGCAGAAAGTACCTACTATCACACCGAAGATCATTGCGAATGTGAAGGAGCGGATAGTGTCGCCACCAAGGAAGAAGATGCAAAGGAGCACAAGCAGAGTGGAGAACGAAGTCATTACCGTACGGCTCAGTGTGGTGTTGAGCGACTTGTTGAAGGTGATGAATCTGTCCTCCTTGGGATATACCTTCATCATCTCGCGCACACGGTCGAACACAACCACAGTATCGTTGATCTGATAACCGATGATGGTAAGCACGGCAGCAATGAAGCTCTGATCAATCTCCATGGAGAACGGGAGGAATCCCCAGCATACCGAATAGAATCCGATGATGAGGAATGCCGTGAGGCCGACAGCGCAGAGAGCGCCCACAGAGAAGGCGATAGTGCGGAACCGGAGCAGGATGTAGAGGAACATGCAGACAAGTGCAATTCCCACTGCCCAGAATGCATCGCGCTTCATATCGTCGGCCATGGAGGGACCCACCTTCTGAATCGATATGATACCGCGGCTCTCGTCGGCCACTGCGAAGGCATTCTTGTCCATGGTCTTGCCATTGACGGTCAGCTCATCCTTGAGACCCTGATAGAGAAGATCGGAAATCTCGTTTTCGATACCCTCCGAATTGTCGTTGATCTTATAGTTGGTGGAGATACGCAGCTTGGAGGGGTTGTCGATATTGATTACGGCCACAGATACAGTCTTGTCGTTTGCTTTGGTCTGTAAGAGTTCAAGCAGGTTGTTCTGGACAGACTGACGGTCTACATCCTTATCGAACTGAACCACATAGTTGCGGCCTCCGGAGAAGTCGATACCCTGGTTCATTCCTCTGATGGCGAGCGACGCTATGCCCACGACGATGAGAAGCACCCATACGGCTGAGGCGGCCTTGGCCTGCCCGAGGAAGTTGAATTTACAGTTGTTGAGGAAGTTTCTGCTGATCGCGGTTGCGAATGTCATGCCTGAGTTGCGGCCGTTCTTGGTGATGAGGTCAAACGCGATACGGGTCAGGAACACAGCCGTGAAGAAGGAGCAGACAATACCTATGATGAGCGTCGTGGCAAAACCTTTGATCGGGCCGGAGCCGAAAAGCAGAAGAATCACGCCGGTGATGACCGAAGTGAGGTTGGAGTCGAAGATAGCCGAAAAGGCGTTGCTGTAACCTTCGGAAATAGCCTGACGCAGCTTCTTGCCGTTCTTTAATTCCTCCTTGGTGCGTTCGAAAATGAGCACGTTGGCGTCGACGGCCATACCAAGCGAGAGCACGATACCGGCGATACCGGAGAGCGTGAGCACCGCCTGGAGCGATGCAAGAATACCGAATGTGAAGTAGAGGTTCAGGATCAGACCCACATTGGCCACCAGACCGGGAATCCAGCCATAGTAAACCACCATCAGGACCATCAGCAGGAATATAGCCACCACGAAGGAGATGAATCCCATCTGGATGGCCTCGGCGCCGAGGCTCGGTCCGATCACGTTGTTGCTGACCACTTCCACCTTGGCCGACATCTTTCCGGACTTGAGCACGTTGGCGAGGTCATTGGCCTCCTCGGGAGTGAAGTTGCCTGTGATCTGGGAGCTTCCACCCGTGATCTCGTTGTTGACGTTCGGGAAAGAATAGACATTGTTGTCGAGGACAATGGCAATGGAGCGGCCGATGTTGTTGCGGGTGATGGAAGCCCATTCCTGCGCGCCGCGGTCATTCATCTTCATGTTGACCATGTTGCCCTGCATGTTGTCGTAGTCGGACGATGCGGAAGTGACGGCGTCACCTTCGAGAGCGGCCTCTCCCTTGAGAGCCACAAGCTCCCAGTAGGCTACGGTCTGGTCCTGACCGTTGGATTTCTTCACCACATTTCCCTTCTCGTCGGTGACGGGGAATTCTGCAGGCTTCACACTCCAGAGAAGAGTGAGGTCGGCGGGAAGAGTCTTCCTGGCGAGTTCGGTGTTCATGATGGAGTCCACAAGATTGCGGTTGGCGGGAGTCACCATGCCGACAACGGGACTGCCGTTGCGCTGCGCGCCTCCGAGAAGAGCGATCACATTGGTATGGTTCACCGTATCCTGCTGTGCGTAAAGCTGCGCAAAGCGGGAAAGCTCACCGGCAATTTCATTGTAATTATACACCTCATAGAATTCGAGGTTGGCACTCGATTTGAGAAGTTCGGTCACACGCTCAGGCTCTTTCACTCCCGGGAGTTCCAGCAGAATCTGGCCCATCTTGTCCTGAAGCTTCTGGATGTTGGGAGCCACCACGCCGAACTGGTCGATACGGGTGCGGAAAATGTTGAACGCGGCATCCACCTGGCTCTCCACCTGCTGCTTGAGGGCTTCTGTCACCTCGCCGTTGCTGGAAGAGCCCTTCAGCTTTCCGAGGAATTCACCCTCGCGGGTGAAAAGACCGGCCATCACGCCGGGCTGGATATTGGCGGCTACCCTGTCGATATAGTCTCTTTCACTCGGCTTGGCGCCTTCAGCCTCAGCTTTCTTCATCGCGGAGTTGATCTGGTCAAGCTGTGCGTCGCCCGACGCATACTGGCGGAGAATATCGGGCACAGAGATCTCGAGGACCACGTTCATTCCCCCCTTGAGGTCCAGACCGAGACCCACCTCCATCTTGCGGACCTGGTTATAGGTATAGCCCAGATATACCTTTTCCTTGTCGATAGAATCGTTGAATTGCTTCAGACTTTGTTTGTAAACGTCATTCGTCTCATCGGTGGTTTTCGACATCTTGGCGGCATACTCCTTGGCCTCGTTCTCGTAGTGACGAGTCACAAACGAAAATGAGATGTAGAAGCCGCAGATCAAAACCAACAGAATGGCGATGGTGCTGATAAACCCTTTGTTCTGCATTTTGTTTTGATGTTATTTTGTTGTTTTTTATTTATTTTCCACAATTAAACCGAGCATACCATCCCCTTTCCGGCAGACGGACACTCTTTCAGCTTGCAAATATACCGCTTTTTTTTGATGTTTCAGTAATAATACCTACAAATTTACACTTTAACGGGCTTTTTATGAATTATTTTTTTTATTTTTGGCGTTCATTTCTGAAATAACAGGGCCGTATGGCTCAAGATTCAACATGAAAATGAAAAGAACCAACATAGCCTTGCCTGTGTTCATGGCCGCGCTGGTGTCATTGCTGGCAGGATGCGCCAACATCGGCAATCCGTCGGGCGGTCCGCGCGACGAGGACCCGCCGCGTCTGGTGTCGGCCAATCCGCCCCCGGGCTCACTCGGGGTGAACCGCACCAAGATGGTACTGCAGTTCGACGAACTCGTCAACGTCAAGGATGCATTCTCAAAAGTCGTGGTCTCCCCCACCTCCAGGTCCGTGCCACGGGTGTCGTCGCTCGGACGCAAGGTCACGGTGGAATTCGACTCGCTCGCCCCTAACACCACATATACCGTGGACTTTGCCGACGCCATCGAGGACAACAACGAGGCGAACACGCTTCAGGGTTTCACTTATACGTTCTCCACAGGCCAGACTCTTGATTCGCTCCGCATCTCCGGTCGCGTGCTGGGTGCCCGTGACCTTGAGCCGGCCCAGGGAATGCTTGTGGGCGTCCACGCAAATCTCGCCGACTCAGCATTCACTACAGAACGACTTCTCCGCGTGGCCAAGACCGATGATCGCGGGCAGTTCACCATCCGCGGCCTCGCCCCGGGACAATACCGTGTGTTCGCCCTTGATGACAAGGACAACGACTACCGCTACGCCAATCAGGAGGAAGACATCGCCTTCTATGACATGGTGATCTCCCCCACCGCGGAGCCGGCCGTAGCCAACGACACTGTCTACGACAAGATCACCGGCAATCCCGACACCGTTATACAGCGGCCCAGAACACGCTTCCTCCCAAACGATGTGATTCTATATCGGTTCAACTCCGAAAAACGTCCCCAGTATCTCACTAAGTACGAGCGTCTGGACTCCACCCGCGTTTTTATGAAATTCAACACCAGGGCTGAGTCTCTGCCTTGCATCTCGATTCTCGGCTATCCCAAAGGGACCACCCTCGGTGCTCTCGAGGCTTCGGAAAAGCTCGACTCTCTGGTCTACTGGCTTCGCCCTGAACTTGTGCGAGACGACTCCCTGACTATAGCCGCACGATACATGCGGACCGATTCCACGGGACAACTGAGGGAATTCTCCGACACACTCAAATTCTTCACCAAGAAACTACCGGTCAAGAAACATGGCCGCAAGGAGATAAAGATTTCCGCCACCGACTCCATCGCGCGCATCACCACAAGTTTCAGGGGTGCCGGCGGAGGCTCCAGTCAGGAGGTCTGGCTCCCCTTCCATTTCGAATCGGAGCATCCGATAGCCACTTTCGACACCACAAAGGTTTCGCTGAAGATTCTTGTAGACAGCACGTATCGGAGCGTCGCCACCGCACCGCGGGTGCTTCAGGCCGATTCGCTGTCACCGAGACACTTCCGCATAGAGTTCCCTTGGGAATATGAGCAGAAGTACAGAGTGGAGATCGACACCATGGCTGCCATAGACATTTACGGACGCCCTACGAGGCCTTTCTCACAGGAACTAAATGTGAGGCCGGCATCTGAATACTGCTCGCTTACACTCATGCTGTCGGGACTCGACCCGTCAATGCCGGCATTCGTGGAATTGCTCGGTTCCGGCGACAAACTGGAACGCACCGCCCTGGTGGAGAACGGACGCGCCTATTTCCCCTTCCTGAATCCGGGGAAATACTACGCCAGGATGATAGAAGACCGCAACGGCAACGGCAGATACGACACCGGAGACTACTCCACCCTGACACAGCCGGAAACAGCGTTTTATTATCCCAAGGCATTCAACATCAAGAAGAACTGGGACAAGGAAGAGACATGGGATGTCTACGGCACGGCAATTGACCAGCAGAAGCCGCGAGCCATCCTCAAGAACCGGCCCAAGCAAGGGAAGCACCGCAACCGCAACGAACAGAACAGCAGCGACGAAGAGGAGGAAGAGGACGGACTGTTCGACCCCACACGCAATCCCTTCGATCCCAACGACCGGGGAAGCCGCAACCGGGGAGCAACCCGCTACTGACGGCAACTCATCCATAGAGAAACTGAAAGAGCCCCCGCGTCGCGGAGGCTCTTTCTTATTGTCATGGCGGTGGGAAACCTTCATTTCTTGCATGTAGCCGCGATGAACTCGCGGTTCATGCGCGCGATGTTTGCAAGCTTGATGCTCTTGGGACACTCAGCGGCGCAGGCACCGGTGTTGGTGCAGTTGCCGAATCCGAGTTCGTCCATCTTGGCAACCATGGCCAGAGCGCGTCGGTCACGCTCCACAGCGCCCTGGGGAAGGCGGGAGAGCTGTGCGATCTTCGCGGAGACGAAAAGCATTGCCGAACCGTTCTTGCAGGCTGCCACGCAGGCACCGCAGCCGATACAGCTTGCCGAGTCCATGGCCTCGTCGGCCATCACCTTCGAGATCGGGAGCGAGTTGGCGTCCTGCGCTCCGCCGCAGTTGAACGACACGTAGCCGCCGGCCTGCTGGATCTTGTCGAACGCATTACGGTCCACCATAAGGTCCTTGATCACGGGGAATGCCGCCGAGCGCCAGGGCTCCACTGTGATTGTCTCGCCGTCGGCGAAACGACGCATGTAGAGCTGGCATGTGGTAGCTGCCGTGGCCGGGCCGTGAGGATGGCCGTTGATGTAGAGAGAGCACATTCCGCAGATTCCCTCGCGGCAGTCGTGGTCGAACACGACGGGCTCCTCACCCTTCTCGATGAGCATCTCGTTGAGAATGTCGAGAGTCTCGAGGAAGGAAGTGTCGGGAGTGGTCTCGACTCCTTCATAAGTCACAAAACCACCTTTAGCCTTAGGGCCGGCTTGACGCCAGACCTTAAGATTGACTTTCATTATATTTTCTTCCATTGTGAATTCTATTAGTTTTGTTGTCGCCCGCACGCAGACACCGGTCTCCGCGCAGGGACGGCCGACTTATGATTTGTAGTTACGGGTCTGGACTTTGATAGCCTCGTAGTGGAGGGGTTCCTTGATGAGTTCGGGAGTATTCTCGTCGCTGCCCTCGTATTTCCAGCAGCTTACATAGAAGTAGTTCTCGTCGTCACGCTTTGCCTCGCCTTCTTCGGTCTGGTACTCGGTGCGGAAGTGTCCGCCGCAGCTCTCGTTGCGCGAGAGGGCATCGTACGCCACCAGTTCGCCCATAGTGATGAAGTCATTGAGACGGAACGCCTTGTCGAGTTCCACATTCATTCCTTCGCCCACCTGACCGGGAACGAAGAGGTCCTTGTCGAATGTCTTGCGGATTTCCTTGAGCTTCTCGAGAGCAAGCTGAAGTCCTTCTTTGTCGCGGGCCATTCCGACGTATTCCCACATGATGTGGCCGAGCTCCTTGTGGATGGAATCCACTGAGCGTGTACCCTTGATGGACATCAGACGGCTCTCCTCATCCTCGCACTTCTTCTGCGCGGCATCGAATTCGGGAGTGTCGGTGCGGAAATGAGGCACGGTGATCTGGTCGCTCAGATAGTTCTGGATGGTATAGGGAAGCACGAAGTAACCGTCGGCGAGACCCTGCATCAGGGCCGACGCGCCGAGACGGTTTGCACCGTGGTCGGAGAAGTTGCACTCGCCGATTGCGAAAAGGCCCTTCACCGAAGTCTGGAGCTCATAGTCCACCCAGATACCGCCCATCGTGTAGTGGATGGCGGGGAAGATCATCATCGGGTTGTAATAGTTCACGCCGTTCTTCTCGCATGCGAGCTCACCGGGATTGACGTCGGTGATCTCCTCATACATGTCGAAGAGGTTTCCATAGCGCTGGCGCACAACGTCGAGTCCGAGACGGTTGATTGCCTCGGAAAAGTCGAGGAACACGGCCAGGCCGGTGTTGTTCACGCCGAAACCGGCATCGCAGCGCTCCTTGGCGGCGCGGCTGGCCACGTCACGGGGAACGAGGTTACCGAAGGCGGGATAGCGGCGCTCCAGATAGTAGTCACGGTCCTCCTCGGGAATGTCGCTGCCCTTGATCTGACCTTTCTGCAGCTTCTCGGCATCCTCTTTCTTCTTGGGTACCCAGATACGTCCGTCGTTACGGAGCGACTCGGACATCAGCGTGAGCTTCGACTGCTTGTCGCCATGCACGGGGATACATGTGGGGTGGATCTGTACGTAAGCGGGATTTGCGAAATATGCGCCCTTGCGGTAGCAGGCCATCGCAGCGGAACAGTTGCAGCCCATGGCGTTTGTCGAAAGGAAGTAAGCATTTCCGTAACCGCCGGTGGCAATAACCACAGCGTGTGCGGCAAACCGCTCGAACTTACCGGTCACAAGGTTCTTGGCGATGATTCCGCGTGCGCGTTCCACACCGTCCTTGTCCTTGATCATCACCAGCTCATGCATCTCGTAGCGGTTGAAGCTCTTCACCTTGCCGGTCTGGATCTGGCGGTTGAGCGAAGAGTATGCGCCGAGCAGGAGCTGCTGGCCGGTCTGGCCTTTTGCATAGAAAGTACGGCTCACCTGGGCGCCGCCGAAGGAACGGTTGGCGAGGAGACCGCCGTATTCGCGAGCGAAGGGAACGCCCTGTGCCACACATTGGTCGATGATATTGTTGGAGACTTCGGCAAGACGGTACACATTGGCCTCGCGGGCACGGTAGTCACCACCCTTCACCGTGTCGTAGAAGAGACGATACACGGAGTCGCCGTCGTTCTGATAG
>DERZ01000024.1:0-14500 GCA_002361155.1 Porphyromonadaceae bacterium UBA3327
CTCTTCATCGTCCTTAATTTTTTTAGGTTCAAAATTAGTCGGTGAAGAATCCTTCGTCGGTACGCAAAACACGGAGGAACGGCGCAATCTTTTTCCGTAACCGGATTTGTTTCGTGAGTTGTTAGTAACTCACTATATCACAATGCCTTGTTTTGCCATTCGTACTCATTTTGTTACCTATATGGTGTGGTTACGAACAAGTAACGTAGCGACGTCTTGACTTGGCTTCGGCAAGGATTATGGTGGCGTTGGAGATAATCGGCAGCTTAAATGAAACCTCTGTAAATCAATTCTATTACTTCATTCTTCCGTATTCCACTTTTTTGTAGTAACTTTGTACCGATGAAAACCGGATTCCCCTATAATAGCATAATCGCGGGACTCGCTCTTCTTTCCTCCGCCGCACTCTTCTCGTGCGGCGGAGGAAAGAAAGGAGATCCTTTCGATTCTGTAACGGCCGAAGACGTAACATCCGCAGTGCCGGAAACATGCGTGACCGCAGCCGCTGCAGAGCCGGTCTCCGGACGTGATGGCAGAATACATATCAACAACATCGGGCCGCTCAGAGAAGTGTTCAATGACTCCAACAAATACCACTATGCGGTGGCGGAGCGTATCGGCATCGCCCCGATCACAGGTATTTCGGAGGCCTACCACACCCGGCGTCCCGTGGTGCGGATAGAAAGCTGCCGGTGGTACGAAGTCGACTCGCTGAAACACTCGGTGCCTTATCTCGTGCCGGAAGCGGCACGCCTTCTGGAAAGCATCGGACGCAATTTCATCGACTCGCTCTCCTCGCGCGGGGCCGGCGGCTACCGCGTGCTTGTGACCAGTCTGCTGCGCACACCTTATACCGTGAAACGTCTGCGGCGCGTCAACCGCAACGCCACAGACAGTTCCACCCATCAGTTCGCCACAACGTTCGACATCTCCTACAGGCGCTTCCACTGCCTCGACTCCACACGGACCGTCAACGAGGAAGACCTGAAAAATCTGTTGGGAGAAGTGCTCCTGGACCTGCGGCGGGAGGAGCGGTGTCTGGTGAAGTTCGAGCGCCATTCCCCCTGCTTCCACATCACGGCAACCGGAAAATGACACCGGAAAAGGGCCGTGGCCGAGACGGAGAAAAGAGCGTCACGCAACAAATTGCAGTAAAAATTGTTAGAATAATAATTACTTTAACCAAAAGATATGGACAAATTAAGTTATTCCTGGGGTCTCCTTATGGGATCGCAGCTTAAAGGCATGGGTGTCAAAGAACTTGACAGTGCCGATTTCAAGGATGGCGTGACCGCCGCATTCAACGGCGAGGAGCCCAGAATCAGCATCGAGGAAGCCCAGAAGCTAATCAACGAATATCTCGGCGAACTTCAGCAGAAAGCCGAGAAACTCGCCCGCGAGGCCGGGGAGAAATTCCTTGCCGAGAACCGCAGCAAGGAGAATGTGAAAGAGACACCCTCCGGTCTGCAGTATGTAGTGGAGAAGGAGGGTGAGGGAGCACAGCCCGGAGCCGAGGACGAAGTGACCGTACACTACACCGGCCAGCTGCTTGACGGCACTGTGTTCGACTCCTCCGTGAACCGCGGAGAACCCGCCACATTCCCGCTAAACCGCGTGATACCGGGCTGGACCGAGGGAGTGCAGCTGATGAAGGAGGGAGCGAAATACCGTTTCTTCATTCCCAGCGACCTCGCCTACGGCGCCCAGGGCGTTCCCAACGCAATCCCGCCCCACTCCACACTCATATTCGACGTTGAGCTGATCAAGGTGGTGAAAAAATAAACGGATATCAGATTCCAGGTTACGAAACAAACAGATATCGAAATGAAGAAAATTCAGATATTCGCCCTTTCACTTCTGGTTTTCGGAGGTGCGGGCATGATTGCAGGCTGCTCCGGAAAGAGCGGCAACAAGACGGTCGACTCCGACAGTGTCGCCGCGGAACTCACGGAAGAAGTTTCGGAAGTTCCGGCCGATTCGATGGCAATCGTATTCGGTGACGACGCCCGCAAGTCGGAGACAGCCACCGACAGCACCTATGCCGTGACTGCATCCGGATTGAAATACATGGTGCTCAAGGAAGGAAACGGCAAATGTCCCGGACCGGAGGATGAAGTGACAGTGCACTACGTGGGCAAGCTCACCGACGGCACCGTATTCGACTCGTCGGTAGACCGCGGAGAACCCGCCACATTCCCGCTCAACCGCGTGATACCGGGCTGGACCGAAGGCCTTCAGCTGATGAAGGAGGGAGGCAAGACCGTCTTCTACATTCCAAGCAATCTCGCTTACGGAGAGCAGGGTGCGCCCGGTGCGATTCCACCTAACGCCGACCTCATCTTCGAAGTTGAGCTAATAAAAGTCGGAAAGTGACAGTCGAGAAAATGAAACTCAGATTTATGAAAGCAGTCGTCGCGGCCCCGGTCGCGGCGATTGCCGTGTCTTCATGTCTGCTCGTCTCCTGTCAGGGACGGAAAATGGACAACATGGAACCGACAGGCGACACCGTAGAGATAAACCCGAGAATATCCGCCGATACAGTCCGGCAGGACACATCCGCAGCCGCAGACCCGTTCTCCGTGGACAATCATAAGTTCAATCCCGGATAAACAACAGCTCCGCCACACAAATGCCACGAAAAACAATTTTCATCCTTCTTGCCGGGATGGCACTTCTCGGCACGGGATGCGACCGCGACATCAAGAGTGACAGGACAGACCTTGCCGAAGCATCGCCGGGCGACTCGCTCATGTATTATATGGGCCAGTTCCACGCCCACAAGTTCTTTGACCTGACCGTGGGCGACACCACGTTGCGGAGTCTCGAAAACCGAAAGAGATACCTTGAAGGGATAAAGGCCGGCCTAAAAGCCGTCAAAGGCGAGGAAAACGCCTACAATATCGGCGTGCGCATGGGAGTCCGCATGGCAGACATCACATCGAAGCTCGAAGAGGATTACGGACTGGAGCTCGACCGCGATATTCTCTACAACTCCATTGCCGAAGCTCTTTCCGCGGACCACGACATCGACACCCATAAGAGCCAGAGCAACTTCTACGCCGTTCTCCACAACATCAAGGCCAACCGCCAGAATGTGCTGATGCAGTCGGCTACCGAAGAACTCGCCAAACAGGCGAAGACCCGGAAGATGAGAAAAATATCCGATATTCTCTACGGGATCAAGACCTCACGCAGCACCGGACGCGCCATACATGCAGGCGACAGCATCGCGGTCGAAATGAAGTTCAAAGGTCCTGATCTTGAAGACCTCGGCATGCCCAGCCCAGAAACCGTGACAGTCGGCGAGGACGGCGGGGCTCCGGTGATGACACTCGCTCTCTCCACCATGAAGGAAGCGGAGTCGGCGGTATTCGCCACTTCCGCCGCCAGCCTGCTCGGAGAGGAGGCCGGACTCATACGTCTGAAGCCTGACGATATCGTATATATGCACATCACTGTCGGAAAAATTCTCAAAAGCGCTTCCGGCAACGAAACTCCCGAAGAGACAATCTCCGACAAATACTTCGACGGCATCTGACACTTCCGGCACCGAATACTTCTGCGGTGACAACTAACGAAAAAAACATGAATGTAAAGGCAAAAAAAAGTCTCGGTCAGCACTTCCTCAAGGATGAGGATACAGCGCGCCGCATAGCGGAGACAATCTCCGGTCCGGAACTTCCCGAAGGGCATCCGGACTGGGACACCATGCCGGTCCTCGAAGTAGGGCCGGGAATGGGAGTACTCTCAAAATACCTTCTTGCCACCGGACGCTCCGTAAAGGCCGTGGAACTTGACTCGGAAAGTGTCGGATTTCTCGCCGGCGTCTACCCTGACCTGCATGTGACCGAGGCCGACTTCCTGAAGCTTGACCTCGGCACTTTATTCCCCGGAGAATTCGCGCTTATCGGCAACTACCCCTACAATATCTCGTCGCAGATATTCTTCAAGGTGCTCGACAACAGAGAGCGGATACCGGTTGTGGCCGGAATGCTCCAGAAGGAAGTGGCGGAACGGATATGTTCCGGACCCGGAAGCAAGGTCTACGGAATACTGTCGGTTCTGCTCCAGGCATGGTACGACTGCGAATACCTTTTCAGCGTGGAGCCGTCCGTGTTCGCTCCGCCGCCGAAAGTGCGCAGCGGCGTGCTCCGTCTCACCCGCAACTCGCGCACCTCTCTCGGCTGCGATCCGGCGCTCTTCCGGAGAGTTGTGAAAACCGCCTTCGGACAGCGTCGCAAAACGCTCCGCAACTCTCTCGCCCCGCTTATCCCCCCCGGCTCGCCCGCACTCCTCTCGGAACTTATGCCCCTCAGGCCCGAGCGCCTGTCGGTAGAACAGTTCATCGAACTTACCAACCTGATAGCGACAAAGTCATGATTTTTTATTAACTTTGCGCCAGAGAAATATTTGCTCTAAGAGATATTCGTACAGATAATGAAGAAAAAAGCCCTCATTACGGGAGTCACCGGACAGGACGGAAGTTTCCTGTCGGAATTTCTCCTTGAAAAAGGTTACGAGGTGCACGGAGTGATACGCCGGAGTTCAGTCGATTTCCGCGAGCGCATCTCCCACCTTGAAGGCAACGCCGATTTCCACCTCCATTACGCCGACCTGTCGGACTCGATGTCGGTGATGCAGGTTATGGGGAAAGTACGCCCCGACGAAGTCTATAACCTTGCCGCACAAAGCCATGTGCAGGTTTCATTCGACTCGCCGGAATATACCGCGGACATCGACGCCGTCGGAGTGCTGAGGCTGCTCGAGGCTATCCGCCTGTGCGGCCTGACCGACAGTTGCCGTTTCTACCAGGCCTCCACCTCCGAACTCTATGGCAAAGTGGAGGAAGTTCCCCAAAGTGAACAGACCCCTTTCCATCCCTATTCGCCTTACGCCGTAGCCAAGCTCTATGGATTCTGGATCGTGAAGGAATATCGCGAGGCATACGGCATTTACGCCTGCTCTGGCATCCTCTTCAACCATGAGAGCGAGCGGCGAGGAGAGACATTCGTCACCCGCAAGATCACCCTCGCCGCCGCCCGTATCGCCCAGGGAAAGCAGGAGAAGCTATATCTGGGCAATCTCTCGTCGCTGCGCGACTGGGGCTACGCCCCGGACTATGTGGAATGCATGTGGCTCATCCTCCAGCAGAAAGTGCCCTCCGACTATGTGATAGCCACCGGCGAGCAGCATTCCGTAAGGGAATTCGCCACAATAGCTTTCCGGCATGTAGGCATAGATCTGCGCTGGGAGGGCGAAGGTTCCGAAGAGAAGGGCATCGACAAGGCAACAGGCAGGGTCATCGTCGAGGTTTCGCCAGACTTCTACCGTCCCACCGACGTGATCAACCTCCTCGGAGACCCGTCCAAGGCGCGCCGCGAACTCGGCTGGAATCCGTCGAAAACCCCATTTGAGCAACTCGTCAGAATCATGGTGGACGCCGACATGGCCAAAGTGGCCATGGAACGCGCCGGAGAATCGGTAAAAACCAATCTCGCAGAATATCTCGAGAAAGGAATCGTAAAATAACTGAAATATATTTGTGTCATGAATGTTATGATCACCGGCGGCGCCGGTTTCATCGGATCCCATCTGGTGCGCCTTTTTGTCAACAAATACCCGGACAGCCGTATCATCAATGTCGACAAGCTCACATACGCGGGAAATCTCGCCAATCTCAGCGACATCGAAGACCGTCCCAACTACACTTTCGTCAAGGCCGATATCTGTGACTACGATGAAATGCTCCGCATAATGAAGGAGCACGATATCGACGGAGTGATTCATCTGGCGGCTGAAAGCCATGTGGACCGTTCCATTCTCGACCCGTTCACGTTCGCACGCACCAACGTCATGGGTACGCTGTCGCTCCTCCAGGCCGCAAAGGTCTGCTGGGAGTCGAAGCCGGAAGGATACGAGGGCAAGCTTTTCTACCATATCTCCACCGACGAGGTCTACGGCGCGCTCGAGCTGACAGATCCCGAAGGCGTGGAGTCGCCGTTCGCCACCACCGCCTCATCGTCGGAACATCATCTGGCCTTCGGCACGGAATTCTTCCTCGAGAGCACCAAATACAATCCCCATTCCCCCTACTCGGCATCGAAAGCATCGAGCGACCATTTCGTGCGCGCATACCACGATACCTACGGAATGCCCACGCTGGTGACAAACTGCTCCAACAATTACGGTCCCTACCAGTTCCCTGAAAAACTGATTCCGCTCTTCATCAACAATATCCGCCACGGCAAGCCCCTCCCCGTATACGGCAAGGGCGAGAATGTGCGCGACTGGCTCTTCGTGGAAGACCACGCCCGGGCCATCGACCTGATCTTCCACAAAGGCAAGCCTGGCGACACCTACAACATCGGCGGATTCAACGAGTGGAAAAACATCGACCTCATCAAGGTGATAATCAAGACCGTGGACCGTCTGCTCGGAAATCCCGAAGGCGCCAGCGAACATCTCATCACTTTCGTCACCGACCGCAAGGGACACGACATGCGCTACGCCATCGACTCCCGCAAACTGCAGAGAGAACTCGGCTGGGAACCGAGCCTGCAGTTCGAGGAAGGTATAGAGAAGACCGTGAGATGGTACCTCGACAACCAGGAATGGATGGACCGCATCACATCGGGCGATTACAGGGATTATTACGAAAAAATGTACGCCGGCCGCTGAAGCTGTTAAAATTCCGGAAGCCCCGGCATAACCTTCAGGGTTCCTGACAAATCAGGGACCTAAGAAAAAAAGAAAAGGTCGACATCACGTCGACCTTGTTTCTTCAATTAAAACAACAATAACAACTTTTTCAGAACGCTTATAGCAGTATAACCTTTATATCACAAGATATATTTTCTAATCCTTACGACTATATAACAACAGCCTGAAAAAGATTGTTCGCAAGACTCTGAAATTTTTCATCAAAATTTTTAAGTTTTCAGTATATTGTTCATTATCAGGACACGAGCCCTGAAATATTTTTTTATAGATGAAGGATACCCTGAACAAATATGTCTGGATCATCGACACCTTGAACAGGTACGGCCATCTGTCGCGCGCCGAAATCAACGACCTCTGGCTCAAAAGCGCCTGCTCCGACGGACGCCCCATCCCGGAGCGGACTTTCTTTCATTACCGGCGCGAGATAGAGGAGACGTTCCATGTCGATATCCTATGCGACAATTTCGGCCGCTACTATATCGACGAATCCACCCGCAACATGAATCTGCAGATGACCAACTGGCTTCTGGAGTCTTTTGCTGTGAACAACGCCATTCAGGACCCTTCGATCCAGTCAGGGCGCGTGGTCGTGGAGGATGTGCCGTCGGCGCGCGAATTCCTCCCCACTGTGCTCCGGGCCATAGGGGAAAGCAGCAAAGTTAGGTTCACATACGCAGGCTTCTCCCGCTCGCGCCCGGAAGAGGGAATAGTGTTCCGTCCCTGGTTCGTGAAGCGGTACAAGCAGCGATGGTACATGGTCGGCATGAAAGAACGCAGCAACGACGTACGCACCTACGCCCTCGACCGCGTGAAGGAGATGCAGATGCTTCCCGAACGCTTCGACATGCCTGACGTAAAACCCGACGACATATTCGAGAACCTTATCGGCATCACCTCCTCCAGAGCCGATGTCAGGGATGTCAGGATACAGACCACCCCGACACAGGCAAAATATTTCAGGGCCCTCCCTTTCCACCATACACAGCAGGAGACAATCGGCGACAATTATTCAATATTCGCCTACCGTCTGAAGCTGAACTATGAGCTTGTACACGAGCTGTTGGGCTATGGCGACTCCCTGAAGGTACTCGAGCCGAAGGAACTCCGGCTGATGGTTGCCGAGCAGGCACGATCCATGCTGAAATTCTATGAAGACCCTGAATCATTCCCCGGAGAATGAACACGGCGCCCGCAGACGCTCTCCACAACAATAGGCACCGCGCACACGTTAAAAAATAAATCCCCATTGCCGATTTGCGGCAAGAGGCTAAACAAAAAATCAAGCAGCTGATTATGGCCGACTCTAATTTCATAGACTACGTAAAGATACTTTGCCGCAGCGGCAAAGGGGGTGCGGGCAGCCGCCATTACCACCGCGCCAAGTATATACCCAAAGGCGGTCCCGACGGAGGCGACGGCGGCCGCGGAGGACATATCATCCTCAAAGGAAACCGTCACCTCTGGACACTGCTCCCACTCCGCTACCGGCGCCACATCTTCGCCACGAACGGCGAGAGCGGCGGCGCGGGACGCTCCCACGGCAAGGACGGACAGGACCAGATTGTGGAGGTGCCCGTAGGCACAGCCGTCTTCGACGCCGACTCCGGCGAATTCCTCTGCGAAGTGACGGAAGACGGCCAGACAATCAATCTGCTCCGAGGGGGCAAGGGAGGACTCGGCAACTGGCATTTCGCCACATCCACCAACCGCGCGCCCCGCTACGCGCAACCGGGACAGCCTGCCATCGAGAAGGCCGTGGTGCTCGAACTGAAGCTCCTCGGCGATGTCGGCCTCGTCGGTTTCCCGAACGCCGGAAAATCCACCCTGCTGTCGGCGGTGTCAGCCGCAAAGCCCAAGGTGGCGGACTATCCCTTCACCACTATGGAGCCGAGCCTCGGCATCGTCGACTACCGCGGCGACCGATCCTTCGTCATGGCCGACATTCCCGGCATCATCGAAGGCGCCTCGGAGGGGAAGGGCCTCGGTCTCCGCTTCCTGAGGCACATCGAGCGGAACGCCGTACTGCTCTTCATGGTTCCGGCCGATTCCGACGATATCAGCAAGGACTATGAGGTGCTGCTCCGCGAACTGCGCGAGTTCAACCCCGAACTCGTCGACAAGAACCGTGTGCTGGCCGTATCCAAATCCGACATGCTCGACGACGAGCTTCGCGACGAAATCGCCGCCACTCTTCCCGACGACATCCCGGTGGTCTTCATTTCGGCCGTCACCGGCCAGGGCATTCCCGAACTGAAGGATATCCTCTGGCGTGAAATAAACTCCGAGGACAACAAGGCCCGCTTCTCCATCACGCACCGCCCTCTCGACGTGCGGCACCGCGTGGTGGAGGAAGACAATTTCATTTTCGGGCAGGAGGATGATGACGACGAGGAGGATCTTTCCGACTACACCGACCAGGACTGGGAGGATGAATTCTGGGACGAGGAGAGCAGCGTCAACGATTGACATACCGCAGCATGTTATGGAACTGATACAGATAGATCTGCACAAGATACTCCGTTCCCGCATCAGGGGCTGGAAAGGGAAACTGATTCCGGGATTCCTGATTTCCGGTCTTGAACGCCTCATACGTCAGGAAGAACTCAACCGGATTCTCCGCGAATGCTACCCGGCGGAGGGTTCGGCGTTCGCCCGCGAAGTCTACAACTGCCTCGGACTCACCATTGAAGTCAGCGGAATCGAAAACATTCCGGCAGGGAAGCGGCTTCTCTTCGCCTCAAACCATCCCCTCGGGGGACTCGACGGAATAGGCCTGATCAAGGTGCTGGGCGACATCTATACCGACAGTCAGATCCGCTTCATGGTCAATGACATGCTGATGAACGTAGCCCCGCTGCGCAATGTGTTTCTCCCAATCAACAAATATGGCTCTCAGGCGCGTTCAGCCGCCCGGGCCGTCAACGAGGCCTTCGCCGGAGAGATGCAGATGGTGGTGTTCCCTGCCGGGCTGGTGTCGCGACTCCACGACAACGGCGAGATACATGATCTGCAGTGGCAGAAATCTTTTGTGGCGAAAGCCATCGAATATAAGCGCGACATAGTGCCGGTGAGATTCATCGGGCTGAACCGGCCACGGTTCTACAAGCTGGCCAGACTGCGCAAGAAACTCGGAATCAAAGTCAATCTCGAGCAGGCCACACTGCCCGCCGAATTATGCGCCGCACGCGACAGGCACTATAAGGTGATATTCGGCAAACCCATATCGTGGGAAAGCCTCGGCGCCTCGCAGAAACCGCTTGCCGAACTGGCCGCCGGAATCCGCTCGGAAGTCTACCGTCTCAATCCTGACTCGGCGGACCGCTAAAGAGGCGTACGGCCCTTGTCAGACCGCCACGACTCCCTTGATCGGGGGGTGCGGGTCATAGCCCTCGAGCCGGAAGTCGTCGTAACCGAAATCGAAAATATTCTTTATATCCGGATTCAATGCCATGTGCGGAAGGGATCTCGGCTCCCGGCCAAGCTGCTCATGTACCTGGTCAAGGTGATTCAGATAGATATGGGCATCGCCGAGAGTATGGATAAAGTCGCCGGGCTCCAGACCGCACACCTGTGCCATCATCTGCGTAAGAAGCGCATAGCTCGCGATATTGAACGGCACGCCAAGAAAGCAGTCGCCGCTGCGCTGATAGAGCTGGCACGACAGTTTTCCCTCCGCCACGTAAAACTGGAAAAACGCATGGCACGGCGGAAGATTCATTCTGTCGAGATCAGCCACATTCCATGAACTCACGATTATGCGCCTGGAGTCCGGATTGTTCCTGATATCTTCTACGGCGCGCGTTATCTGGTCGATGGAGCCTCCGTCGTAATCTGGCCATGAACGCCACTGATAGCCGTAGATATGCCCGAGATCGCCGTCGGTATCCGCCCATTCGTTCCATATCCTGACACCTCGTTCCTGAAGCCAGCGGGCGTTGGTATCGCCCCGCAGAAACCACAGCAGCTCGTAGATGATGCTTTTCAGATGCACCTTTTTGGTGGTGACGAGAGGAAATCCGTCGGCGAGACTGAACCTCATCTGATAGCCGAACGTGGAGATTGTGCCGGTGCCGGTGCGGTCCTCCTTCCGCACGCCGGCGTCGAGAATGTGCCTGAGAAGGTCGAGATATTGTTTCATGTCAGGTTTTACTTGTGGTTTTCACGCGCCGCATCAGCGGAGTGGCCGGACGGTTGCGGTTCGGCTGGAACCTGATAGCTCCTTCGGGACAACGCGCCACACAGTCTAAACAGCGCACACAGCGCGAATTGTCGATGTGGCGGCTCACTGTCTTGATGCAGCTTGCGCGGCATTCCTCCTCACACTGTCCGCATGACGTGCATTTGTCGGGATTTATTTCGATATGATATATGGCGTATTCGGAGAGCATGCCGAACGCTGTACCGAGCGGACAGACGGACGTGCAGAATTCCCTGCCACGCATCGCCGCGAGTATGGCAAGGATAACGGCCATGAGTATTCCGACGGTCATTCCGGTGACAGCGCCGAGTCCCGCCGCCTTCCACTGCGACGCGGCAACTATGGGGCTGGCCGCGCCGACAATATCGGTCATCATGTTCCAGGGCTCGAGGACAAGCGTCACCGCCGTTAAGCCGGCCAGGGCGCAGAGTGCGTAGAGGAGCAGGATATGGTAGCGCACACGCCGGGCGGGTGTGTACGCCGACTTCCTGCGGAGCCGCGGGACAGCCTGCCGGAGACGTATGAATATGTCGGAGAAAGTTCCGGCCGGACATACTGTCGCGCAGTATATCCGGCCGAACATGAGAGTGAGCAGGAGCCACACCACGGAGGCTCCGGCGGAAGCGCCGAGCGAACAAAGGAGCACCTGCGAGCCGCGCGCGATACGAGTGACCGGATACGCGGCCGGACCAAGCAGAATCGCCGCCACGGAGGAGGCGAGGAACAGCAGGGCCAGGATAATCCTTATGGTCCGCAGCTGCTTCATCTGCGACCCTTCTGCTGCTCGCGGAGCATGGCCTGCTGCTGTTTCTGCATCTCTTCGAGACGCGCCATGAATCCCGACTTCTTGCGGGGTTTCTTCGCATTCTCGGCCATCTGCCTGCGGACCTTGTCCTCATTGATTATGAACCGGAAGGCGTAGGTCTGCATGATGGTGATCAGAAGAGAGAGGAAATAGTAATATGAAAGGCCTGCGGCATAATTGTTGAAGAATACCATGAAGAAGACGGGCATCAGGTACATCATCCATTTCATGCCGGGCATAGTGTTGGCCTGATTCTGGGTGTTAAGCCATGTATAGAGGATGTTGGTGGCCGTCATCAGCAGACAGAAGAGCGAGATATGGTTGCCGAAATATTTAGTCACCAGAGGAATGTCGCCACTCCAGGAAATGATGGCGTCGGGAGCCGACAGGTCGTGGCACCATAGGAAACTCTGTCCCCTCAGCTCGATGCAGGAAGGGAAGAAGGAGAATATGGCGAAGAGTATCGGCATCTGCAGCAGCATCGGCAGACAGCCCGACATCGGGTTGACTCCGGCTTTCTGGTAGAGGGCCATTGTCTTCTGCTGGCGTGTCATGGCGTTCTCCGTGCCGGGATATTTGTCGTTGATGGCCTTGATGTCCGGACCGAGCACACGCATGAGAGCCTGGCTCTTGTAACTCTTGTAGGTGAGAGGGAAGAGCACGAGCTTGATGAAAATGGTCAGCAGCAGGATGATGATTCCGTAGTTGGAGATGAATTTGCCGAGGAAATTGAACACCGGAATCACCACGCCGGTATTGATCCATCGGAATATGCTCCAGCCCAGCGGTATAAGCTTGGTGAGATGAAGATCTTCATCAGGATACAAAGTATCATCGAGATCCGAGAGCAGCGGATAGAGGTTGGGGCCGAGGAAAATACTGAAATTCGCAGGATTCTCCGATGTCCAGTCATAGTCGTTGACCACTGCCTGTGCCTGCATGTTCTTCAGGTAGTCCGTGCCCTGGAGGGTGGTGGAATGGAAGTCGGCCGTATTGAAAGGGCGGTCGGCGATCACCACCGAAGAGAAGAACTGGTTCTTGAAGCCGATCCACCTGATCTTGGCCTTGCGCTCCTCGGTGTCGTTGCCGGATTCGGAAAGATTCTCGACCGAGCCTCCGGCGTACTTGTAATAGAGCGCGGAATTACGCTCCTCGAACATCCGGCCCTGCTCCTGGCGGTGGAGATCCTGCTGCCATGTGAAGCCGAGATTGCGGTTATTGCTCTGTACGACGGGAGCCATATTCTTCTGCACCACGCGCATCCTCACCACATAACTCTCGCCCTTGGGAAGCGTGTATTCTATTCCCCAGAAAGCGTCGGGAGCCACATCAAGCGCCATCAGCACAGTGGAGTCGTTGAGCTGCCTCGGCGTGAAATAGAGCTGGGAAGTCTCCACCGGCGAAGGAAGCGGAATCTGGAAATTGAAAGTGTTCTTGTCCCCTTCGAACAGCACCACCGGATTCTTCACCTTCTTGGTTTCGTCGGCACTGTACTCGGTGTCGTATTTCTTGAGTTGCGCCCTTGTGATGGAGCCGGACAGAGAGTTGAGCTGAAGGTCAAGCACATCGTTCTCGAGCCTTACGGTCTGCGGCGTCCCGGCCAGGAAGCGTGCGAACTTGCCGTACCGTCCGAGATTGACCGATGCCATTCTTACAGCTTCTATTGCCTTGCGCTGCTCCGAGACGCTCATTCTGGTGATGTCGCCGGCGGCCACCGCCGCCCAGTCAAGATCGCGGCCGTTCACCGTCACGGTACCGTAGACCGAATCTCCCCGCAGAGTGAGATTCATGCCGTCCTGGCTGAGTGTATACACACGCGAGCTGTCGGCGAGGATCCTGACGTGGCCGTTGTCTGAAATGTTCTTCACGAGCCATTCGCGTTCCGCCTGGGTCAACGAATCCACCGATGTGGCTACGGGAGTCTGTACCGCGGTGTCGGGGTCGGGAGCATTGTCGACCGGCTGCTCTTTCGGCGTGAGCCACATGAAGAGGGCAAACACCAGAATCATCAGCAACAGGCCGTTGAGAGTATTCTTGTCCATTGATTCCTTGTAGGTTGTTTAGAGTCTGTGATTTATTGTCATAATGGGTTGTCTGTGAGCCGGCAATCCTTTGTCTGCCGGAGGTCGCAGGTATCACCCTGCACTGCAGCCTCCGGTCACAAAAAAAATGCACTTTGTCTCCACTTTGAAAAATTTTCTTACGAAATGCAAAGTTAGTGAGAAATCCCAACATTCGCAACGAATTTTTTTCAAAATGGAGACAATCAATGTCATTTACACAGTGTCTGCACAGTACCCCTCCGCGGGTTATTCCCGAGGCTCCCGGAATTATTTCCTCACAATCACCGAGCCGGAACCCTGATGGGTGGCGAGCACAAGCACCTCGGCAATCTGCACATGGGCCGGCGCTTCGGCGGCGTAGAGGGCAACATCGGCTATGTCGTCGCCGGTGAGCGGCTTGATCCCTTTGTAGACGTTGTCGGCTCTGTCGTTGTCGCCGTGGAAGCGGGTACGGCTGAAATTGGTCTCCACAAGTCCGGGCTTTATATTGGTGACTCTCAGCGCAGTGTCGGCCACATCGATGCGGAGCCCGTCGGTGATTGTCTTCACCGCGGCTTTGGTGGCGCAGTAGACGTTGCCGCCGGCATAGGCGGCGTCGCCCGCCACGGAGCCGATGTTGATGATTTGTCCGCAACCTCGCTTCACCATGCCCGGCACCACAAGACGTGTCATCGTGAGAAGTCCCTTCACATTGGTGTCGATCATCGTGTCCCA
>DERZ01000024.1:14755-15186 GCA_002361155.1 Porphyromonadaceae bacterium UBA3327
GGTGTCGATCATCGTGTCCCAGTCCTCGAAATCCCCCTCGTACTCAGGCTCGAGACCGAGGGCAAGTCCCGCGTTGTTAACGAGCACGTCGATTTCTTTCCAGTCCTGCGGCAGACTTCTGACCGACATTTCGGCCAGCTTGCGGTCACGCACGTCGAACACAAGAACCAGACTCTCCGCTCCGGCATCGGCAAGCTCGGCCGACAGTTCCGCGAGAGCATCGGCCCGACGCCCCGTAACTATCACCCTATAGCCTGCTTTACCGAATTTCAAGGCGCATGCACGGCCTATGCCGCTGGTGGCGCCGGTCACCATAACTGTCTTCTTCATGGTAGGTCGAAATAATATTTTTTTACAAATTTAACAATAATCGGCAATACAGTCAATGTTATTACTAAAAAGTACTCTATTATAATTGTTACCATGTGCCA
>DERZ01000024.1:15513-57882 GCA_002361155.1 Porphyromonadaceae bacterium UBA3327
ATCCGCTTATGTCCTACCGCTCTTATGAAATGCCTTGCGGCAGCAATGACGCTGTCGCTCAGCGGATGCGTATATGATTATCCTCCGGAAGAATGTTTCAAGACCGCATCGGTGGAGGTAAGGTTCGACTGGAGCCTGGCCGACGGCTCACCACTCCCGGACGGAATGGGCGTGATGATGTATCCGGGAGTCAGTCCCGACTACTTCCGTTTCGACATGCCTCCTGAAGGAGCGGAGATATCGCTGAAAGACAACACTTACTCGGTGATATCGTACAACAATGACTCTTCGGACATATTGTTCCGGGACGACGACGGCTTCGGTCGTTTCAAGGCTGTGACAGCCTCGGCGCAACTCTCCGACGGACGCGCCGAGATAGCCACGGGACTGAGGCTGCCTGCGTCCGGATCCGAGCCCCCGCGTCCCCGCGGCGCGGAGTCGGAGCCGGTGCGCCGCGAACCCGACATGCTGTTCGCCGCCGCACGCGAAGGATTCACAGTCCCTCCCCCTATGCAGGCTGACGGCGCCCTCATTATGACGCTGCAGCCGCGCCCTATGACCGTCCGCTATTCCGTGACCGTCGATGAGGTGGAGAATATCATGTCGGTGGCCTCGGCAAGCATTGCCATATCCGGGCAGTCGGAGGGCATACTGCTTTCAGGACCGCAAAGACTGCCGCAGAAAGTGACGGTACCGGGTACTGTGGTCTCAGGCACCATCAACTCTCTCAGCGGAGAGATACTAACCTTCGGTGTGCCCGACGGCGAAGTGGCCACTACCCTTTCGCTTTATGTATGGCTCCGCGACGGGTCGAAGATGGCGTTTGAGTTCCCGGTGTCGGACCAGATAGAACCGCACCGCAACGACACGCATATCAGCCTCCGTGTGAAAGGTGTCCGCCTCCCGCAGGTGTCCGCCGGATCAGGCACCGGAATGGAGGTGGATGTCGACGAATGGGAATCGGTGTTTATCGAACTTTCCACCTGACAATTCGTTTTTAATATACACAGGGACCTGACAACCCTGCTTTTACAATCATAACACACAATGACTATGAAAAACACTATCTCAAAAATAGGCATGCTCTCGGCAGCATTGCTGGTTTCTGCAGCCGGCCTCTCCTCATGCTCGAAAGATGACGACAACACACCCGACGTGCCCCGGCCCTCCAAAGAAGCGATATCATTCAATGTAACAGTACCCAAAGCCGCACGCGGAGTCACCACCACCTCTTCCATCAATGATTTCAGCGTATGGGCGTTCACCGGAAACGAACTGTTCATGAATAATGTCAAGGTGAACCGCGAGGGTTCCGTCTGGAACTACTCGCCCACCATGTTCTGGCCGGCCGACAACGCGGAGGTCAATTTTTACTGCGTAAGCCCGACAATTCCAGGGAACGTCCTCACAGCTACGCCGACACCGGACATTCCAGGATTCATAAACAATACCGGCTCGGTCGATCTGCTGTATGCGGTAAACATGAAGCAGACAGCCGGTGAAACAGGACAGGTGAAAGTCAATTTCCGCCACGCGCTCTCGCAGGTGAGATTCCTTCTTAGCCGCAAGTCGGACCCGTCTGTCAATCCCATCAGGGTAGAGATCAACAAGGTGGAGCTTGTGAACATCGCCTCGAAGGGTGATTTCCAGATGCCCCGCGCCACCACTTCCGCCGTCACCACGGATCGTGGAGAATGGACAAATCTCGGAAACATCCAGAACGTCACCCTCTACGACGGCAAGAGCAAGACCCTTACCGACACCCCTACAGAATACAACACTCCGGGTTACATCTTCTCTATCCCGCAGGAGCTTCTTGCTTCTGTCCGACAAGGGAACAGCTTCAACGGCGCATGGCTGAGCGTGAGATGTTCCATATATGATGACGTTTCCGGCGTGAGACTCTGGCCCTCGACCACCGACCTCGGCTACGAGAACGGCTTCGCACTCCTTTATTTCCCGCTTAACGCCGATGACTCCCGTTATCCCGAATGGGAACCCGGAAAGGCCTACAGCTATGGCATCTCCATCGGCGTGCCGCAGGGAAGTTCCGCAATTGATTTCGATGTCACCGTGGATGAATACGGAGATTTCCTGCAATAACCGTTCTGCATATCCACTCTCTTAAAGAAGCTTATGAAACCTCTGTTATCAATATCGTTGACCCTGGCCACACTGCTGATGTGCCAGGGTTGCGATGTTTCGGAAGAAAATATCCCTGACGCACCTGATTCAGGGGAATATATTGATTTCGCGGTCGCAGGGGAAGTTGATGACTCTCTGACGCGGTCGGTGGCCACCACCCTGAATATCAACAACTTCAAGGTCTCGGCATACGCTCAGGACGCCTATGGCACCTACCATACACTGATGGACCAGGTAACCGTGCGGCGTACAGGCCAGAATTCCTGGACCTATTCACCCAAAGTGAACTGGCCGGGAGTTCCGGTGGATTTCTTTGCGGTCAGTCCCGCCTCCGTCAAGGTGGACAACAATGCCTGGTGGAACCACACCATCAACTACTCGATCGGAACCGGCGACAGAGACCTGCTTGTTGCGGTGCGGATGCGTGCGGAACAGAAGTCCGGCCCGCTCAAGCTGAACTTCCGGCATGCCCTGACACGGATAAACATCAGCCTGCAGACAGACAGGCGCGATGTCCGCATCGAAGTGCGCAATGTGACACTTCACGGCGCGCCCGACCATGGCGTTTTCACTTTCCCGACAGCATCCACCACTCCCGGAACCGACCCCGGTGAAATCTTCAGCCAATGGGAGACCCAAAGCACGACCAAGAGCGAGACAGACATGACGTTCTTCCAGTCTTCCGCCGACTTGCCGCATACTCTGTCGGACAAGCAATGGGAGGCGTATTCCGCCGGTAAGTTCATGATACCATTCGACCTCACGCCGTTTGAAGCCGACACCTCCCTTAATGGCACTTACATTGCCGTGGCATGCCGCTACGTCGACGCGGCAAGCGGCGAAACCGTATGGCCGGACAACTCCACCCCCCTGCTGCTCCGCTGGCACATCGACCCAGGCTATGGCCTCGCGGTATTTCCACTCGCCGATACCACCCCCGACTCCCGCTGGCTTCCAGGCCGCTACTACCACTATACGCTTACTCTATCGGACTTTCCCGCCCTTCCCTAACGGATGTTAAGAACAAAAAAGAATCAACGCACTCCAATACTATGATTCTTTGAGCGTCACACCACAATCCCCGTTACACATCTTGCTTCTCAGACGACTTCTTGCTGATCTCAGAGAACCCGGGGATATACCCATGATCCTGCAAACGGAATCATTGTCAAAACTCATTTCCGAAAGTATCAGCAGAAGTCTGTTTCCCCTGGAAAGAGACCGATAGGTGGCGCTTGCCCTTTTCCTGAAATCCGGATCCACTATGTCATAATAGCTGAAGAAACTGTCGAAGTCCGCTTTAGTCCACAACTGTATATTTCCTCCCGCGTTAAGACAGTCGAACAATTCCTTTCCCCGGGCCGCCTTCCTGGTCTTGCTCTCCTCTATATCGACAAGCTCTTTTTTCAGACGCGACATATCCTTTTTCAACCGGCTGCTGTCGGTTTCCAGATCATCAATGCGGTTCTTGTAATCCTCCTTTACAGCATCCGCATGCCGGGATCCGGCTATAATTACAATGATGATGGCCGCCGCGCCCAGGATAACGCATATCAGTACCGCCACAGCCACACGTGAATTCCGCCGGGCCTTCTCCATCGACATCCTGTGATCATAATCAAGCTGGAGCACATTTGCTTTTCTGGCCTTACGTTCGAGCTGCAGACTGTCATTAAGAAAATCGGCTCTCGTGGAGTTGTCTCCCGATTCCTTATATTTACCCGCCTCATAAAGGATTCTGGCCATGGCGCCGCGCAACTCCGCCTCTCCCGCGGCATCCGCGGCGGCAAGGGCATTCCGCCAGATATTCATGGCGGAAGCTGTGTCGCCCCTGTTGAAATAAATCTTAGCCAACAGATTACTGTTGGCCACTATGGGTTCTGTCTTATACGACTGCCTTATATATTCCTCTCCTTTGACGGAATCTCCGAGCATCTGATAATAAAATCCCACGTTAGAAAGGTTCTGTACGCGGGCATAACGCGGCATATACGGAATCAACGGTTCCACAGCACTTATATAATGCATAAGGCTGTCGCGATTGCCGAGCCGAGAATACAGACAGGCCAGATGGTTGTATGCGAAAGAAAGCTGCACATTGTCCCGCATGGCAATCGCAGAAGCCAGCTCCTTGCGGGCATACATAAGTCCAAGAGAATCATTGGCCACAGCATAGTTCAAGGCGGTAAGGGCAGCATACACCTTGTTGTGCATGTACTTGTCCGTTATGTACTCAAGCAGATGTTCGGCCTGCTTCAATCTTATGGCCGCACCTTCGAGATCATTATTGGAAAAACGTATCATCCCGGTATAGAGCGTGGCAAGACATTCGCGGTCCTTATCACCGTTCTTTACGAAATAGCGGGCGGTCTCATACAGCAGAGAGTCGGAAGCATAGGAATGCCCCTGCTTGAAAGACGCCTGCGCCAACAGCAATATATAACAGGCATAGTCATTGCTGTTCATTTTTTCAGGTTCCGACCGGTCAAGGATCGCCATGGCGGAATCAGCCATTTCATGCCGCAGCAGGCGTTCTGCCTCCATAAGATCCCTGTCATAGCCACCGGTACAGCTTGCCGGAACAGTCATTGACAAGGAAACCGTGATCAGTATCAGTATATGGAAGACAATCTTCATACGCAAGCTGATATAGCCGGAGTAATCATTATTTTTTTAAGTGGCATTTAAAAATTACTTACCTCGCAAATTTAATAAAAAACATGTCGGATTGCAAGGACTAAAATATCATGGTTTAATATTTTTTTTGGCAAGAAGCGTTGCAAAATAAAAACTTATTGGCAGCAGCAAATACAATAAATCAATAATAATCAATCAAATAGTCAAAACCTCAATGCAACATGTCCTAAATGAAGCATTGCAAAATCAAATATCAAAATTTAAATTTGTGACAGTAATCCTAAAATCCAACAACTATGAACAGAGCTATCAGCACATTTATGTTCTCGGCTGCAATTCTGTCAAAGAGCATGATATCTTCCGCGGCGGATCTGACCGGAAGTCTTCCGCCCAGCAATTTCACCTCTCCCCCGCAAACGGCAAAATCTGCCAACGCTCCCTCGCCCGCACCTTTGATGAAAGTGAAAGGCGGTCCTGAGTTGTGGGGAGTAGTGGAATACGCGAAATCATGGGATGAGTTGCCGGAAGAGGAACGCCCGTACGGTGTATATTCTTTCCTCATGTCGCAGCCCACAGACCAGACAAAAAAATTTCATCTCGGAATCAACACGCCCAATGGAGGCGGTGTATATGTAGGCGATGAATTCCGGTTTGTCAATTTCGGAATAATGTACGACACCCAGGTTGTGACATACTATTACAGATATGACATCAACACATGGGAGCAGATAGGATACCCTCAGTTCGGGATGGATGCCGGCTGTATAGCCACAGACCTGACTTTCGACCAGACCACTGGAAATGTCTATGGATATTTCTATAATCCTCTCGACATGGAGGCAAATATGAATTTCGGAACAATCACGTATGGGGATTATGGCGTTTCCGTGAATAAAATCGCCGAAGAGCAGGCGACAGTGATCGGCCTTACCACTGATACGGAAGGGGTGCTTTACGCGCTGACCTCTGACGGAGGATTCCATAAAGTAGACAAGACCACAGGCGCAAAGACTCTTGTGGATTATACCGGAGTGCCTTCATCCACCTTCCGCCAGAGCATGGCATACGATGCCAAAAGCGGCAAAATCTATTGGACTGCATTCATCCAGGCTGATCAGGACGAATTCATTTCAGAACTCTATGAGATCAACCCGGCCGACGCCGTTACAAAAAAGATAGCGGTTCTGGACGACTCGCAAGAGATAACCTGTCTTTATATTCCGGCACCAGCCGCGGATGACAACGCTCCTGCCGCACCGTCAGGTCTTGCACTGGATTTCAAAGGCGGAGATCTGTCCGGGACAGTTTCCTTCACTCTTCCTTCCGAAACATACGGCGGCGATGTATTGTCAGGCTCACTTTCTTATGAAGTCTTCGCCAACGGAAAATCCGTGGCATCTGGCAATGCTGGAGCCGGAACGGAAGTAAAGGCGATTGTGGATGTCCCTGAAGGAATGACGGAATTCCATGTAGTGGCATCCAATGCCGCGGGTGCCGGCGCCGGCTCGGAAAAGGTGAACCGGTTCATCGGATTTGACACGCCGGGAATGCCCGTCGGTCTCGCCATCGACTTTGACCGTTCCACCGGAAAAGTATCGCTGGAATGGGAAGCTCCTGAATCCACTCTGTACGGCGGATATCTTGACGAACCCAATCTCCGGTACGATGTGGTGCGTTATCCGGGAGGAGTGAAAGTGGCAGACAAAACATTCCTGAACATGTTCTCCGAAACCGTGTCGTGTGACGAACTCGCATCATACTACTATACGGTATGCGCAGTGAATCACGACAAGACCGGCGAAGCCGCAGGCACAGAAAAAGTAACTGTCGGAGAGGCCTTCAACGTGCCTTTCGACGATGATTTCTCCACACAGGACTATTATGGTCTGTACGATGTGGCGGACGTGGCCGGAGACGATGTCACGTGGAAAGAGGCAATGAACAGTTTTTCTATTTTCTATCATTGGACAAATCCTCTTGACGACTGGCTGTTCACTCCTCCGGTAAGACTTGACGCCGGCGTGACCTACAGTTTCACTGTCGGTCTTCGCGGCGGGTCGTCGTACGATGAAGAGAGTTTCGAGATCGGATTTGGAAACGGTGTGGATCCTGCCTCATACTCCATAGTTCTTGAGGAAACCAAAGTCAAATCGTCGAATTATTCCGACTACAGATGTTCCGTCACCCCGGAAAGGAGTGGAATATACCGTTTCGGAATACACGCCACAAGCCAGCCTTACCGAGGAGGGATGTATGTGAACCATATATCAGTTGATACCGAATACACAGGAGGCAGTCCGGAACTTGTCGGAAATCTTCAGATCAAAGCCGGAGAAAACGGCCTGCCTGAAGCCACCCTGTCTTTCAATGCGCCGGACAAGACTCGCGATGGCGATGAACTTACCTCAATAAGCCGCATTGAGATATCAAGAGAAGGCAAGGTGATCAATACGATGGAATCGCCGGCTCCCGGTTCGAAGCAGTCGTTCACAGAAAAAGACATTCCCGACGGAACAGCCGTCTACAGAATAGTCGCATACAACGAAGCCGGCAAGGGTGCCATAGCGGAAACAAGTATATATGTCGGTATGGATATACCGGATGCAGTGACCGGATTGAAGCTGTCTGACACCGGAAACAACCGTCTTGCCCTAAGCTGGGACGCCGTGGACGCCACCGGAATACATGAAGGATTCGTAGACACCCGGAATGTGGTCTATACTATCTATGCTCCTGACGGAACGGAAATAGACAAAGTGACCGGATCTACTTCCTGGAACGATCCGCAGACTCTCACCGACGGACAGCCCGGCCTTGCATATTACAAAGTTGCAGCTTCCACATCCGCAGGAGAAAGCGAGCCTTGTGAATCCAATTACATGGCCATAGGCACACCGGCCACACTTCCCGTGAAAGAATCGTTTGCCAACAGCACAACTGCCGGCGGACTGTGGTGGGCATACGGAAAAATGCCGTTCAATGCGTTCGGATTCTCCACAGAAAGCAGCGATCACGACGGAGGCTCCATGCGATGGTACGCCGTGGAAGATGACGACTGGTCATATTTCGCTTCGGGACGCATTGCAGCCAAAGGTTCCGCCAGGGCAATCCTTTTCTTCGACTACAAGTATAACCCGGGAACACAGATGAAATTCAAAGTATGTGCCGATCCGGGACAGAAAGGCGATGTGACTCTCGCTACTTTCGACGCAATGTCTGACACAGACAGCGACACCGACTGGCGCAGGGCTGTGGTGGAAATCCCCTCCGAGATTGCGGAATCGGATTATTTCGTGCTCCGGTTCCATGCCGAGGGAGACCGCTTCCTGCTTCCCGGTTATGAACCCAACGCTCTCCTCATCGACAATATAGAGCTGAGGGATGTCCCCGACAACGATGTGGCCGTACGTCTCGAATCGCCGGCTTACGCCACAGGGGGCGAAACAATAACGACACGAGTATATATTGACAATCTGGGGTTCAACCCCGTGACCGATCTGACAGTGGAACTCATTGCAGATGGAGAGACTGTTGACTCCAGAGACATCGACATACCTTTTGACAGTTCCGCCGAAGTACTGCTTGACTTCACGGCTCCGGTCAACAAGAGCCGGGAAGTGACTCTTGTCTCCAGAGCGGAGCTGTCCGGCGACGCCGCTGCTGCCGACAATTCCGACGAGATCACAATAACTGTGGCCGATCCATTCATGCCGAAGGTTAACGACCTTAAAGCCGAAGGAGAGGATATCGTGACTCTGACATGGAATGCACCGGAAGATCTGCGCCGCCACATCACCGAGACATTTGATTCCTACACGCCCTGGGATTATGAAAACGCAGGCGGCTGGAGCATGTATGACGGCGACGGAGTGGAGACAAACGTCTATACCGGCATGCATTATCCCAATATCGGCAAGAAACTCGCATGGATAGTCTTCAACAAGGATCATGCCGGGATGTTTGCTTCTCAGGAAGAGATATTCACTCCGCTGTCAGGAAACCAGTGCATGCTCGCAGTGGCCACCCTGCACGAATACGGAAAGGGAATCGAATGCGAGGACTGGCTTATAACTCCCCGGCTTTCCGGCGACGAACAGGGGATAGAGTTCGATATAAAATCGCTTACCGACTATGAGGAGGACTTCGCCGTCTACATCACATCAGCAGAGAGCGCGGACGTGTCTGAATTGCGTGGCGGCAGACTCGCCTTTGAGAAATTCGGCGTGGGAAACCAGTGGAGGCATTATAAATACACCCTCCCGGCAGGAACCACGTATGCGGCTCTGGTATACACTTCCAATCTTTCCGGCGTGATGGTTGACAATTTCGTCTATGATGCACCGGCATTGCCGGTCAAGGGATACGTGATCTACCGTAACGGAGAGAAGATCGCCTCCGTCGGAGCTGGCTGGAAATCATTCGTGGACACGGACGCGACTGACAATAAGGGAGTCTATGCGGTGTCCGTCCTGTATGAGGATGGAGAGTCCGGACTTTCCAACGAAGCCCGCGTGGACCTGTCAGGCATTGACGATGTAAGCCGCCTTGATGAAGACAGCCGCATATATGCTGTCGACGGTATATATCTTGGCAAAGGCCGGGAGGCATTTGAGAAACTCCCCGCCGGTATCTACATGATAGGCGGAAAGAAAACAGTCAAGAGACGGAACTGATAAAAACCGGGAATCCGGCATAAAAAGGCCGTGTCGTTCAGGATGAGCGGCACGGCCATTTTTATTTCAGTAGATTTTGCCATAAGAGGCACGGTCGAGTGAGCGGTAGCCTATCGCTTCGGCTATATGCCGGCTTTGGACGGGAGCGCCGGCGAGTTCCGCCGCTTTTTCAGGCGTGAGGTCCCAGTTGGCGGCGGAAGCGTAGTCAAGGTCCGCTATGGTGCGGGCAACGCGCAGGATGCGGTCGAAGGCGCGCGCACTCATGTTGAGACGCGTCATGCGCTCGCGAAGCTTCTCAAGGCCTTCGTCATCGGGCCACGCGTACTTGCGGAGCAGACGCGATCCTATCTGTGCATTGCAATAGACTCCTTTCTCATCCTTGTAGCGGGCTTCCTGAATGGCACGCGCCGCCATGACACGCCTGCGTATTTCCGCCGACGGCTCCGCGGGCTGCGTGGAGGCCATGTCATCGAAATCCACCGGCTCGATCTCGCACTGGATGTCGATACGGTCGAGCAGAGGCCCTGAAATCCTGTTCATGTATTTCGACACTGCCCCAGGCGGACAGGTGCAAGGTCTGGAGGGATGACCGTAATATCCGCAGGGGCAGGGATTCATCGAGGCCACAAGCATGAAGCTCGCGGGATAGTTCACAGTGTATCTGGCGCGCGACACCGTGATAAGCCGGTCCTCGATCGGCTGCCGGAGCACCTCAAGCACATGGCGGGGAAATTCAGGGAATTCGTCAAGAAAAAGTACACCGTTGTGCGCGAGCGAGATCTCGCCGGGCATAGGATTGGCTCCTCCTCCCACGAGCGCCACGGGGGAGACAGTATGGTGCGGAGTCCGGAAAGGACGCGTAGTCATCAGCATCGAGCCACGACTCAGTTTCCCTGCCACGGAATGAATTTTGGTGGTCTCAAGCGCCTCTGCCATGCCGAGAGGCGGCAATATCGACGGAATACGCTTGGCCATCATTGACTTCCCGGCACCGGGAGGCCCCACCATAAGCAGATTGTGGCCGCCGGCACAAGCCACTTCAAAAGCGCGCTTCACATTATCCTGACCTTTGACTTCAGAGAAATCCAAGTCGAAACCGCACACTCCGGCGGCAAACAGCTCGCGGGTATTGACACGCACCGGCTTCAGTTCCGACTCCCCCTTGAGCAGCAGTATCACCTCCTCGAGATTCTTTGCGCCATACACCTCAAGGCGGTTGACCACAGCGGCCTCCGTGACATTGGCCTCAGGCACCACCAGACGCCTGAAGCCCAGTTCCCGGGCTTTCACCGCCATGGGGAGAACCCCTTTCACCGGAAGCAGCGTGCCGTCGAGGCTTAATTCTCCGGCAAACATGTACTCGCCGATGTTGTCGCAGGATATCTTTTCCGAGGCAGTCAGCACTCCGAGAGCCAGAGGGAGGTCGAAAGCCGCACCCTCCTTCTTCACATCGGCCGGCGCAAGATTGATGGTGATACCCAAATGCGGGAAACCGACGCCTGTCTGCTCCATGGCCGACACGATCCGCTGATAACTCTCCTTTACCGCAGTGTCGGCCATTCCGACGATGTTGAACATCGCACCACGGCGCACCACAGTCTCTATTGTCACGGGAAAAGCATCGATCCCATATATCGCGGCACTGTAAACCTTTGTCAGCATATCATTCCATTTCCTTCTCGAAAGCCTTCGAAGCTTCCGCCGGGTTCTCTCCCCGGTAAATTTCCTTCCCGTTCTTTCCGGCGACAATAAAGAGCGGCACCTGTTCCACACCGAGGCATATAGCCGCGTCATCGGCAGGACCGAGCGGCATCCATCCCTTCACGGCACCCTGCAGCGAATCGGTACGGACAGGCCATATCCTGGTCATCGAGTCTGTTTCGAAACTGACCTCGGCAATAATTCTCGACACCGAATCGGGGTATTTTCTGCATAAGCGCCTCAGTTCCGCCACGGCCTCGCGTCGCCCCTCGGAATCGACACGGGAGAAATAAAGCAACGCAGGCTTCGAGCCGAAACGAAGTGTGTCCACACCGTTCCCAACGCTGTTCAGCACCACCTCCCGCGGCATTTTCCGCATCCACGGCCCCCCCGTCGATATGTCGGAACGCGAAACCAGATCCACCCACTCCTTCTCCAGGGCGTCGTCGCGGAGCATCTTCCATGTCGCGGCAAAGCCGGCTTCGTCGGCACGACGGTCATAATAGACAGCCATCAGTATGGCCGACACCGGATCGGAAGGATTCTCACGTACATATCCAGAGACGGCGGCGTTGACTTTCCGCGCGTCCATCGACGAGAGCGCCGCGCGGTTCGAGTGCCGCCATCCGTCGATCCGTCCGGTGACGTCATTCCCCTTCACGCGCCAGGAGGCTGGATTTTCCGAATCGCCGGTGATGCGTATGCGGTCACCCCGCTCAGCATAAAACAGCGCGGCCGGACGGCCGGAGGCGTCCATGATCCATACCAGCGACGGATTGCGGGTGCGGCCTGTGACGGCTCCCTTCCCCTTCTCCACCATCATCATCTCCTCCGCAAACCATCCCTTGGCAGGATCCGAAGCGTAATAAAGGAAAGAGTAATGTCCGGAGACTTTCTCCGGAAGACTCACCTCCACATCAAACTCATTCCTGACACATCCCCCAAAAAGCAGCGTCAGCAGAGCCGCCGCCATCGCGACAACCCTGCCGAAGCCTTTTGCCAATTTTCTGCCGTCACACATATTCCTCGCCGAAACGGCTCTTCACATCGTTGACCACCTGCCGGATGCGCTGTTCCTGAGCCACGGGATAGATCAGGAGAGCATTCTCCGTGTCGGCCACGATATAATCCCTGAGACCGGCCGCCACGACAATTTTGTCTCCCTCCACCGCGAAAATAGTATTCTCGCACTCATGCTCGAGCACGTTGCAGTTCTGTGTCACATTTCCGTCGCGGTTCTTCGGCGAGCAGTCGTACAGCGCTTTCCAGCTCCCCAGATCGCTCCAGCCAAGGTCGGCGGTCTTCACGTACACATTGGAGGCCTTCTCCATAATGGCGTAGTCAATGGAAATGGCCGGGGCATTGGGGAACGCCTTGTCGATGAAATCCGTCTCCTCCGGTGTGCCGTAGAATTTTTCACCGGAGTCGAACAGGGCTGCCGTCTCGGGTGCATGTTCCGCGAATGCCTTCAATATCGAATCGGCACGCCACAGGAACATCCCTGAATTCCAGTAAAATTCACCGGTAGAAAGGAACAGTTGCGCCATTTCCAGATTCGGCTTCTCTGTGAAAGACTTCACTTTCAGGATTCCCGGATACTCCTCAAGCTTGTTTCCGAGCTGAATATATCCGTAACCGGTATGCGGTGAATTCGGTTTCAGGCCGACGGTAAGCAGACGGTCACCTCCCTCCACGAACGCCAGTCCTTCGAGCATCGTGTGGCGGAATTCCTCCTCACGGAGAATCAGATGGTCTGATGGAAGAGTCACGATGGACGCCTCGGGATCGAGGGCATAGATATGATGTGCGCCCCAGCATACGCAGGGCGACGTGTTACGCCTGGCCGGCTCGCAGAGGATGTTGCTCTCCTTCACATCGGGAAGCTGTCGGCGGATGATATCGCGGTAGGCGCTGTTAGTTACAAGTATTATATTGTCCGGGTCCACGATCGGGAGCATGCGGTCGTAGGTGAGCTGGAGCAGACTTCTGCCGGTCCCGAAAAAGTCGAGAAACTGTTTAGGCATATCCGTACGGCTGAAAGGCCAGAACCGCGATCCCACTCCGCCACACATTATCACGCAATACCGGTGCGCCCTGTTTTCTAAAGTTTTTTCCATAATATCAGTATTAGATTAACCGGCTACCTCCGGGACCTTCTTGATCTGGTGCTTCACGCCCTCCACCACATTGAGCATGTAGTCTCCGAGCTTTTCAGCCTCTCTGACGAGATCCATGAAGAAGATTCCCACTTCGTAGTCATATTTCTTGTTGTTGATGTCGAATATATTTCCGTCGCGGAGCTTGTTGCGCAGTTCGTTGATCTCGCACTCCTTGTTGTAGGCGGCCACAATAAGCGAACCCTCCGGAGTCTCCATCTCCTCGAGGATATTGAGCATATTGGCCATGGCGTCATCCACAAGAACGAACATGCGGTCGATCTCGTTGAGCACAGGCTCCTCAAATTCCACATTGCTCTGGTTTTTCCGTTTCATGGTTCTCGCCACATTGAAGCAACCGTCGGCAATCGATTCTATCTCGCTCACTATACGGAGCATACCGGTCACACGCAGCTTGCCCTCGGCTGAAAGACGCCCTTCGGCCACCTTGTTGAGATAAGTCCCTATCTCGATCTCCATGCGGTCGGATATCTCCTCGTATTTCTCAAGACGGTTGTAGGTCTCCGTGTAGCTCTCGTCGCGGCTCTGCAGGTGGACTATCTTCCGCGCCATTTCGAGCATACGGTTCACTCTGCGGGCATATACCACGATCTCCTTCTGCGCCTGCGTGATGTTCAGTTCGGAAGCCGATAGCAGACCGTGCCCGATGTACTTGAGCGAGAATTCCTCCTCCTCTTCCTTGTGGTGAGTAGGCACCATCCATGTCACCACGCGCACGTACAGCTTGGTGAACCATATCATTATAAGCAGGTTGCAGGCATTAAACACCGTCGGAAACATAGCCAGGCCGAAAGCGATGCAACCTTGCGCCACCGCCGTGAAGCCTCCCTTCCCGTTGAGCAGCGTGGTGCCACGCATCCCCGCTTCCTGAGCCTCGCTTATATCGAGCGGATTGATTCCGCAGAAGAACCGTGTGATGTCGGCCACAAGGTCGACGAAAGGATAGAAAATGGCGAGCACCACAATCGAACCGAACAGATTGAAAAGCAGGTGGCCCATTGCGGTCCGCTTGGCCGCGATGTTTCCGCTCAGCGACGCGAGGATCGGAGTGATTGTCGTTCCTATGTTGCCGCCGAGGATTATGGCGCAACCGAGAGAGAACGAGATCCAGCCCTGCGAACACATTATCAGCGTTATGGCAAAAGTCGCGGCGGAACTCTGCGCCACCATCGTCACCACTATGCCGAGCGCGAAGAAAATCAGCACCGACAAGAATCCCATCGACGTGTATCCGACCATGAAGCTGAGCATCTCCGGATTCTCCTCAAGATTGGGCACATATTCGCTGATAAGGTCGAGGCCCATGAAAAGGAAGCAGAAGCCTACAAGGAATTCACCTGCCGACTTATAGGTGCTGTTCTTCAGGAACATCAGCGGGACTCCCGCCGCAAGGATAAGGATACTGTAGTCCGAAATGTTGACCTCGAAAGAGAACGCGGAGATAATCCATGTGGTGGCCGTGGTGCCGACGTTGGCACCAAAAATCACCGCCATGGCCTGCTGGAGGCTCATAAGGCCGGCATTCACAAAACTCACCACCATCACAGTGGAGGCACTCGAACTCTGGATAAGGGCTGTAATAGCGATACCTGTCAGCACACCGGTGACACGGTTCTTGGTCATTATGCCCAGAATATTGCGGAGTCTGTCGCCCGCAACTTTCTGCAGCCCCTCGCTCATCACCTTCATTCCATAGAGGAAAAGACAGACGGCACCAAGGAGACTGAGGAAGTCAATTATGCTGTAATTCATTGGTCGGAACCTTGGGAATCAAAAGATTATCACCCTCCGCAGCCCGACATCGGCGACACCACAGCAGGGATTTTCTGCAAAGATACAATATTTTCCGCTATCTCTCAAAAATTTCAACACAAACAGAATCAAATCCCCCCGGCGATATCTGTTCCGAAAGCAACGGAAAATCTATTCTACGGAATCTCCTTCGCGCTGTTCCTCAGAGATATCTCCGGCAGTTACTTCTTCCATCTCTTCCGCCTGAGCCATTTCTCCGGAACATGACGTGGAATGCATCTTTTTGTATTCCGACGGAGTCATACCAATCACTTTACGGAACGCGGCCACAAAACTAGCGGCTGTCTTGAATCCGAGTTCCTGATGAATTGCCCTGATTGTAAAATTTCCGTAATTATCCTGGTCCACAAGTCTGCGACAGGCTTCTGCGATCCTATATTCATTGAGATAAGTCTTGAACGACTTCCCGTATGTCTCATTGATTACAAATGAAACATATTTGGTATTCGACTTAACAGTCTTTGCAAGCTGCGAAAGGCTGAAATCCTCCCCGCATATCATATTCACATTCTCCATGACAAGACTTATTTTTTCAACAAGCGCCTTTCTCTGTTCGGGCAGCATCAGGGAATCCGTCTTATCCTCCACGGCTGCCCGTGACAAAGTCTTTTTTTCACGCGCCGTCTGTTGTTCCCCAATAAACCCGCTCATTTCCCGGGATGAGAGCAACTCCCGATGACTTCTTCTCGATTTATATAACAAAACCGATACAAACGCCACTATACCGCCCAAAACAACCACAAGTGAAATCAGGAAAAAATTGCCGTCCTGAAATATATTGTAAGAATTTTCATTCTGCTTTTTTTCAAAATCATCCAGTCGCTTACTTGCGGTACGAGCCTGCGCCGGATCGTAAGCCGATTCCGTAAGATTGAGATAATTCTCCTTATATCGCGCAGCCCGCACCGAATCCCCAAGATGATTGTACGCCACATAAAGGGCACGGCTCGCCATTATTTCCTGAGCCTTATTACCTCCCTTCCGGATTAAGTCATATCCTCTCCTGTATTCCGCAACTGCCTCTTCGTAACGCTTGGTATTGTACAGAATCGCACCTTTTCCCATCAATGTCGCGCCGATCAGTTCCGGACCCAGATTATCCTCCTCGGCCTGTCTTCGCGCGCAATCCATATAATACAAAGCGGAAACCACATTTCCCTCCATCATCAGCACGCCGCTTTTATTATAATACATATCAAACTTGCCGCGCTCGTCTTCATCCAGAATAAGAGAACTCTGTATGTCAAACCACTTCCGCGCCTCCTTCCTGTTTTCCATCTGGATATATTTTCGGGCGAGACTCTTTGAGAATTTGGATTCAAGCAGCTTGTTGTTCACCTCCACCGAAATCCTGTAACCCCTCAGATAATATCCGATCGCCTTCTCGTACTCCTCCATCATGTCATGAATGGTCCCCAGATTGCCGACACAAATCGCCTCTGCCGTCCTGTCTTTCCCTTTTTCGGCCATGTCAAGGGCCTGCGTGAAAAAAATGCGGGCATCCGGCAGCTTTCCCTCGTTCATGTATATCCGCGCATCCTCAATCTTCTGCCACAGCGGCGAGATTACATCCTGCGCGTGCGCCCGGGTGACATTATATGCAATCCCAAGAATTATTATTATTGAAATTACGAATTTTCTCAACACTACACACTCTGACACGTTTCTGTTTTTTTGTTATCCAATGTAAAAATTTGATACAAAAATAGCAATTTAATCGCATATTGCGATAATTTTTCAACTATTTTGACACTTATGACATTATATTTGCTTTATTTTCCGTGAAAATAAAATCAAAAAACTGCTTAAAATTAGGATATGGCTGTATCTCGTCTTAAATTTGCCACCATCAAATCCAACAATATGTTTAACCTAATCTAATGAGTTATGAGAAAAAGACTGACTCTCATCGCATGTCTGGCGTGCCTCTTTGGCGGTACAGGACTTACCGCCACCGGCAGAGCGCCGGCGCCACCAGCCGACACAGGGATCGGGAGAACCGATTCTCATCGAAAGACAGTATCGACAAGTCTGCCGTACTTTAACGATTTCAATGACAAGTCTGATTTTGAAGACTGGACTCTTGTCAACACTAATCCCTGCTTCTCATGGAAATGGAACCAGTACAGCGGGTACGAATACACGCCCTGCATCGAAATGAAGCAGGATTCGGACGATGGATTCGGCACCGCATCCGACAATTGGGCCATCTCCCCGGCATTTGAACTTGAACCCGGATTCACATATCTGCTTAAATTATATATCAGCAACTGGTTTCCGGCATATCTCGAGGTACGTCTGATGAGTTCAACCGACATATCCGATCCCGGAACGCTTCTTTACACATACGAGGGCGAGGACCGGGGAACAAAGGAAATAGAATTCGAGGTTCCCTCCTCCGGCAACTGGCACATCGCCCTGTACGACAAGGCGCCATGGACAAACAACGGGACAGCCCTAAGATGTACCGTTGACATCGACAACCTTTCCCTCGAGGCCAAAAGCAACAACGCTGTTCCAGAAGCTCCCGGCGAACTGAGACAGATACCGGGAGCCAACGGAGAGATTTCCATGAGCCTTACATGGACCAATCCCACTCTGAGCAAAATGGGCGAGACGCTCGATATACTATCAAATGTACAGATATTCAAAGACGGCACTCTGGCTGAAACCATCCGTGAGGATATCACGCCTGGAGCGAGGATGACCTGGATTGACCCCACCCCCACTCCTGGTGTCCACACCTACCGGGTAATCGTGTCCAACAGTACGGGAGAGAGCGATCCCGCGGAAGTCAGCACCTTCATCGGCATCGATGACCCTGGCGCGCCATATAACCTCAATGTGGAGCACGACGCCGACGCGTGCCTGGTGATGCTCGACTGGGAGGCTCCGGAGTTCGGACGCCGCGGCGGATGGTTCGACAGCAGCAGCCTGAGTTATCGAGTAGTACGTCAGCCCGGCGGGAAACTGCTGGCCAACAATCTCAAGGAGCTTTCGTTCGAGGATGAAGACCTTGCCGAATACGGCAACTATGTCTATGAGGTGACGGCACGCACCGACACCGCTCTCGGAGGCACCGCGGTTTCCGATGGAATCCTCATAGGTTCCGGCACCTCCCTTCCAATCATAGAGGGCTGGGAGGACCCCAACACATATCCTACCTGGGAAATCGTCGACAACAACGCCGACGGACATACCATATTCATCAAGCATGCATTCGGACACGAAAGCAACAGTTGTATCGGCTGGAACTATACCTCCACGGAAGTTGATGTCGACGAAAGTCTCTATTCTGCTCCAGTAAGGCTCGAAAAGGGGAGGAAATACCGCGCATCCTTCTGGATCAACGAGCATGTCTACGGCTCATTCTCCCTCGATTTCTCATACGGCAAAGCTAAAAGCAAAGCCTCACAGACCAATTCAATAATCTCCTACTCGGGAATGACTACCGGAGGCGAATATGCGCAGGCCTCGGCCGAGTTCGAAGTCAAGGAGACCGGGACATACTACTTCTGTCTGCATCTGTTCGACTGCAGCCAGCATGCCCTGTGGTTCGATGATTTCCGCATCGAGGAGGTAGTGGACAAGAATATGGACGCCACCGCCGTGAGAAACATAAACAACTATCCGACAAGCGGCGACAAGCTGACAACATCAGTAACGTACACCAACAGAGGAAAAGAGGGCTGCGACAACTTCAAGGTACAGCTCATTGATGACGACGGCACCGTGCTCGGCGAGAAGAGCGTGACCGGCAAGCTCGCGGCAGGCAAGTCAGGCACTGCCGAAATTTCATGGACAGTACCCTCCGTTACCGGCAGATTCGCCATCCGCGGACGCGTCATAATGGCAGGCGACAAAGTAGAGAACGACAATATTTCAGCTCCCCTGTACCTCACGGTCCAGGAGAAAGGGAAACGTGCCGTCACAATCGGTACCGGGCAGCAACTATCGGCCCGATTCCCATTTGACTACTATTCATACAACTTCTCCCAAACCATCTATCACGGCGAAGACCTCGGTTTTACCGCCGGCGACATCACCGGCATATCCTTCAAGGTACAGGGCGGAATGGACGGAACATTCCCCAAAGTCCCTTTCAGGATTTTTATAGGCAACACTACCGAGAATGACATGTTCAAAGGCTGGATGCCTGCAGACTACTCGATGACAAAAGTGTTCGACGGCACCGTCGACATTCTCCCCGGCACTACCGAGATACATATTCCCTTCGACACCCCGTTCAGCTACGGAGGAGGAAATATATGTCTGCTTGTGGCCGGAGACCACGATCCCACCCTGATGCTCGACAAAGGCTACGGTCTGAACAACTACGTGACTGAGGCAGGAATCGGAGCCACCCGCGTATGGAACAACACTGCCGTAAAACCTGATCCCGCCAATCCCGACCAGACAGTGGGAGCATACTACAGCACCCGTCCCGACGCCACGTTCTTCCTTGACCAAAGCAAGACCGTCAGAATCACCGGAACCATCACCAACCGCGAGGGCAATCCCGTTGAGGGAGTGACTGTAACCGGTTCAAATCCGAACAACAACATCAAGGCCGTGACCGACGCCGAGGGCCGGTATGAGATTCCCCATTTCCCCGCTGGCTGGGGATCGGCAAGTCTCGAAGCCAATAAGGAAGGCTATCAGACGGGCCGGCTCTACGGCCAGGTAAAAGCCGGAGAGCACGCCGTGATCGACTGCAACACATTCGCAAAATGCGCCGTCGTCTCAGTCAAGGGAAAAGTCTGCACGGCAGTTGACAATACGACCCCCGTGAGCGGAGCAAAAATCACAGCCGCCGGCGACAATGATCTGAGTGCCATAACAGATACAGAAGGATGCTTCGTTCTTGAAGGCGCCCTCGCCAACAAGGCTTATCCCATACTCACCATAGAAGCCGACGGATACAAACCTCTCAACTGGGGCGGAACACAATTCTACGACTACTCCGGATCGGGAGTCTACGAGATGCCGGCCATCAACATGACCCCGGTCACCGCAGCACCTTTCTCAGTGACGGCAACGGATTGCGGCGGCAAAGCCGAAATCTCGTGGGAGGTTCCAGTGGACGACATTCCCCTGTCGAAATGCTCCGACGATATCGCCGGACAGTTCGGAGGCCCCCAGACTCTTTCGATAGCTCACCGTTACTCTCCTGAGGACCTTGAGAGTCTCGGTGTCGACGACAGTCTGCTACTCAAGGCCATACGCTTCATGCCGATGTGCTATTCCCAATATTATCTGGCTATCTGGCAAGGTCCCGAAGGCAACGAGTCTCCGGTATATCTGGAGAAAATCAATGTCTCCAATTTCAAGCAGTGGAACGAGTTCATACTTTCCAGGCCTTATAAAATCGACCCGACCAAGAGTCTTCTGGTGGGTCTCAAGATCAAGAGTCCTGCCGGTTCTTATCCTATCGGATTCGACGCAGGACCTCTTAACGACGGAGGCGACGTGCTTTTCGAACCCACAATGAACGAATGGAGCACCGCCCACGAAATTCTCGACAACATGGACTACAACTGGGCCATCCAGGCTGTATTCGGCAATAATCCCAACTCCGGTACTGTCCCATGGATCGAGCCTGTGCAGACCGCTCCGGCTGAGAAAAAGTCAATCAGCCTGAACGATGCCTCTCCGGAAGACCTGATGGCACTCAACCGTCCCGTAACAGAGGAGGAAGAATATCCGACATCAGGAAAAAAATGCGGATTCAAAATGCTCGGCGCCCCCATGCATGCCCCCAAGGCCGGCAAGGCTGTCAAGAATGAGTTCAAGGGTTATGACGTCTACCGGCTGACACCGGGCCAGGAGAGCGCCTACATGGGAATGTGGACCAAGGTCAACAGCGAACCCCTCACAGAAACATCCTTTACCGACGAGACATGGGGCTCTCTTGATGACACGCCTTACCGCTACGCGGTGGTCACCTATTACGGAAACCCGTATCAGGCCGGTCTCGGCGTAACATCCTCCGCCACATTCTCCGACGGCATCGACAAGGGCCATTATTCAAAAGTGACCGTCAATGTGACCGCCGACAGAGGAAATGCAGACGGAGCCATGGTCTATCTTGTGGGTGACGGGAAGGCGATTCAGAAGACCGTCGAGTCAGGAAAGACATCCGTGACATTCGACAACGTACGTTTCACCGACTATACGGTGAAAGTACTAAAGCCTTACTACACCCCGGCCGAAGTTCCTCTCACAGTTGGCCAGTCCGAAACCGACAAGGATGTACGCCTTGTATTCTCAGCACCGGCGCCGAACGACATGTTCGCCGTGGATTATATCAACGAGTCACGCCTGTCATGGGAAACTCCCTCTCCCGCAACCGGCATGGATCTTGATCCGGGCGACTGCAAACCCGGTCAGGTTCTTCCATCCCTCAATGTCGGCAAGGAGACAATCATAGGAACACGCCTCACCCCCGGAATGAGGACTGGATATGATTACACCGACCTCTATGTGGACCGCATCAGCTTCTATGCCAACGCAGCCACTACCTACTATCCGGTGGTATGGCGCCACAACCTCCTTCCGGATCTTCCGATATGGGATCAGGAAATTATGGAAGAAGAGCACGAAATCTATCGCGAGGAGTACAAGGTTTCGGCCGATGAAGTTGGCACATGGGTAACCGTGAAACTCGCCGAACCGGTGAAACTCAACCGTGATGACGCTTACTACATCGGATACGCGGCCACCACTACAGGCGAACACGCTCCGTTCGTGCTCGACGATTCGGGTTCGGCCAACAACGAATACATGTGGTATTATGACTTCAGCCAAAAAGATGCCTGTTACAAATGGCTACGTCCCAGCATGCCCGGCGCGTGGATGGTCAAGGCTCACCTCACCGACACCCCCGACGGGATCAGCATCGACAAGGAACCGGTGAAATATGACATCTACCGTCTTGCCGATTCCGCAGCCGACAACGAGCAGTCATGGAATAAAATCAACGACGCGCCGCTCTCCGAAACCGACTACATCGATACTTCTTGGAAAGAACAGCCCGACGCGGACTACCGCTATGCGGTCAAGGCTGTCTATGATGCTGATTTCGTGTCTGCTCCGGCTCTATCAAAAAAACTTTCGAAGGGGAAAGTAGTTCTCGTCAATGTGGAATTGTCCACCGACAACGGACTCTCGCCCGCAGGTGCGAAAATCACAATGACATTCGGCAAGAATGTCTACCGCGCAGAAGCAGATGCCGACGGGAAGGCCGAGATTCCGGAAGTGGCGAAAGTGCTGGCTTATGATGTCAACGTAAGTCTGCCGGCCTATGAGGAAATCGACACTAAGGCGAAACTGACAGGCGACATAGTCTCACTCGGCTATAAGCTTTCCGAAATACGCGAGAACCCCGTATATCTCGAGGCCGTACCAGCGTCCGACAATTCCAGGGTAAACCTGACATGGCGCGAGCCGGGAGCATACGCACCCTCCGAAGGCTGGGTACACTGGGACAACGGCAAACCTTATGGCGGCTACGGAACCTCCACTGGATTCTGCGCGGCAGCACATGCCTACACTCCCGAGGACATTCTCGAAAAAAGGATGAAGGAATACGACATTACCAAAATTTCCATCTTCCCGACAAGCAGTAAGGACAACCCCGTGTCGCAGAATGCCATCTGGGTCGCCAAGATCTGGAAAATCGACATGAATACCGGAAGCACCACCGAGGTTGCCAGCAGCCAGGGCAAGGACATCCGGCTCGACAGCTGGAACGAGATTGAATTCGAGGAGCCTTATCACATCAACGGCGACGAGACGCTCCTGATAGGCTATGAGTTCTACGGCGCCGGAAACGCCATGGGCATAGACCAGGGACCCTGCAAGACCGGACGCGGCGACTGGGCCAACTTCGGACAGGGCTGGATCACACTTCAGTCAGCGGTAAGCAACTTCAATTACAACAATCTCATCCATGTCTACATGGAAAATACCGGAGAACCATCGGCCAATGGCCCACGCGTTGTGCCCGCGGGCAAGACGCAGCCGGTACTCAGCGGCGTCAGGGCAGATGTAACCATGTCGGAATTAAGCATCGGCAAGGCAGTCAGAGCCGACCATCCACAGCTCGTATCAGGCTTAAAGTATCCACACAAGGGATACCTGCTCTACCGCTTCAATGTCAAGGACGAGAAGAATGAATCCAGATGGACACAACTCAACACCACTCCGGTTTCCTCGACTGAGTTCTCCGACATCAACTGGAAGAATGTGGCCAATGGTGCGTACCGCTGGGCGGTCAAGGCGGTCTACACCACCGGCAATTCCGAACCTGAATTCAGTCTCGAATCCTATAACGAGGATGGTTCGGTGAGCGACGTGGAGAGTATTGCGCCCGATGGGAATGTGCGTGTAGAGCTTATATCACGCGACCGACTGCTTGTGGCGGTTCCGGCCGATGCAATGGTGAATGTGTGTGATGCCGCTGGTCTCGGCATACTGTCGGCCGACATAAAGGCCGGCGAGAACATTATCGACTTCGATGTGACTGCGGGAATCTACATGATTCGCGTTACCGTAGGCAATGATGTCAGCACCTTTAAAATCATTATTGAATAATATACTCTTTTTTGCGAAGAGGGGGCCGGTATGCCCCGGTCCTCTCTTCCATATTCAAATATCCGATATAACTCTCCATGCATTGTTCTGACATAAGAAAGTCTTAAAGATATGAAGACTACGAATATTATCACAGGAGCGGCATTGCTGCTCTCATGCTCGCTGCAGGGCTCGGCTGTCCCAGCCTATCCCGGAATGATCACCTTCCGGCAGGCCGACGGGGAAGAGATCTCCATCCGCCGTATCGGTGACGAATACCTCAACATGGCTCTTACCGAAGACGGGCATGCCATATTGTACAATTCCGCCACACGCAATTATGAATATGCGGTACTCGACGAAAACGGAATCGTCGCCGGCGGAATAGCCGTCTCATCTCCGGAAAAGAGAGATGCGGAGGTCTGCAGATTTCTTGACGGCATTGACCGCGAGGCCATTGAGACACAATTCTGCAGAGACTGGGCCGCGGCCAGGTCCCTGCATTCAGCCGAAACCACGCCGGGACAAGGCCCTGACAAGGTGGTACGCATAAGCTATAACGTCCCGACCACAGGCGACCGGGACGTACTTGTAATCCTTGTTGACTTCGCCAACAGAAAGTTCACCGATTCGGAATATGCCGCTGATCCCTCGGAGTATTACGCCAGGTTCTTCCACGAAGAGGGATTCTCCGATCATGGATGCCATGGCTCGGCATACGACTATTACTATAAGAGTTCGCTCGGTAAATATCGCCCCAGATTCCATGTGCTCGGACCTGTTCAGGTTCAAGGCAACTATTCCGATTATGCAGGAGAAGGGGGACACGCCTACACATGGAAGATGATTGCCGAGGCAGTGGCTGTCGCCAAAGAGAAATACGACATTGACTTCTCCATCTTCGATACTGATGGCGACGGCCTTGTCGACAACGTATATTGCCTCTACGCCGGTTACGGCCAGGCGGATTCTCCGGTGAGCGATTCCATCTGGCCACACAGCTACAACATGTCGTCGGTCAACTCGGAATTCGAAGTAGACGGGGTAACTGTCGACCGCTACACTGTATCGCAGCAGCTCAACGGTATAACCGGTCTCCCCGTCGGGATCGGTACTTTTGTCCATGAGTTCGGCCACGTGCTCGGACTTGCCGATCATTACAACAACTCCTTGCCGATGGGTCGTCCCAACAATAATGTAGGCAACTGGGATGTGATGTCATCCGGCTCATACAATGACGACCAGAACTGTCCTGCTCCATTTTCGGCTTTCGAGCGATATTCGCTCGGATGGTGCGGTCTGACGGAACTCGACACCAAAAAGCCCGGCCAGATAATGATGATTCCGTATATGGATGATGGTGAATGCTTCCGCATCTCTGTAAGGGAGGATGACAAGGAATATTTCATCATAGAGAACCGTCAGCAGAAAGATTGGGACACGTTCCTGCCTGGACACGGCCTCCTCGTATGGCACATCGAGGAGAACCAGCATTCATGGGATATAAACAAACCGAATTTCGACCAGAACCACCAGATGGTCGACATCGTGGAGGCAGGGAGGATACTCACGCCAGCCGGACATCCGGGGGACGCATTCCCGGGAACGCTTGATGTCCGCAACTTCAGCTTTACCGACTGGAACAATGTAAAGCGATTCGGCTTTGAATGGGTGGAGGAACTGGAGGACGGCAACTGTTGGATTCTGCTAAGCGACACAGATTACAAGATCACTGCCCCCACCCTCTCCGCCACAAGGATGACAGGCACATCCGCGCAGCTGGAATGGGGAGGCAACGACATTGCCCGCAGTTTCGAAATACGGGTATTCGATGGCGATGAGGAGGTGTTCTACCATGCTGCCGGGGAAAAAGGATCCGTGACAATTGAAGGTCTCGTACCAGAGACAGATTACCGCGCCACAGCTGTAGCCCGACTGAATTCCCTCTCTTCTGAGCAGAGAGAAATTAATTTCACCACACTCCCGCTCCAGATCGAGGAATACTCGCTGACAGTGCTCCCCGCCCGGGAAATAACCGACGACAGCTTCCTTGCTCGCTGGAGACCGATTCCGGTGGCATCAGACTATACCGTGCAGCTTTACGGCCGCACTCACGACGCACAAGGTGTGCTAACGCATGAATTTACCGACTTCTCCTCCTCCAGTCATAATCTTCCCGAAGGATGGGATGTAACCCCTAAACAGGGACGCACGGACAACAGCTACGGCAACGCAGCCCCCTCCATACGTCTGCGAGATGACGGTGCACGCCTGCTTGTATCTGTCCCCGATGAAAAGATCGACAGCATCGGATTCTGGTTCTCGCCGAGCAAGGCGGGGGTGATTCTCACTGTCGAAAAGTGTGTGGACAGTGTCTGGCACGAAGTCTGGAGTCATAATCCCGACCGCAAGCGGGAACTTACCGAAACTATCGATGTCTGCGGGGCCGACAGTGTCCGGCTCGTCATATCCCGCGCAGAGGGAGTGACCGGGGGATACATTTTCCTCGACGATGTCACCCTCCACTACATCCATGACCAGTTCACACCCTTCCGCACATACGATCTCGGCCCATCCTTCGCCGACAGCTATATCGCCGACAGCGCCACTGACTATGCTTTTAGAATTGAGAATCTTGTCGCTGGAGAAAAATATGCTTACAGCGTACGTGCCGTCGACGGGATGCGCGAGTCCCCATGGTCGGACGTGATGAAAGTGGAGGAAGGAGTCACTGACCCGCCGCTCTCGGCCCTGGACAAGATGCCGCCAGGACAGATCCGGAATTCGGAAGAGGATGTGATTTTCAACCTGCAGGGATTCCGCATCAATGCACCCGCCTCGTCGCTTCCCGCAGGAATTTACATCATCAACGGTAACAAAATCATGATCTCAAGATAAAAGTATATGGCATTACCTGCATATACTGCTTTTAATTGGTTATGTGGAAAGGGCCCCGCGTGATGCGGAGCCCTTCTTGTATTGTTGCCGGATGTCGCCGGCGGCCTTTTTCAGGGGAGTATATTCATCCTGCCCGGTGCGGTCAGTTGATGTTCCAGGTCTCGTGGGTCTTCATAATCATGTCGCGGAGGCTTGCGTACCCCTTGGCGGCCTTGATTTCGGAGGTCTGGCGGTCAACTTCCTGATCGTAGACGAAAGCGTCGACATCGCGGATCACTCCGAACGCCATCGGGAGGTCGTGGCCGTCCATCATGGCAAGCTGCTGCTGCAAGAAGTTCTGGCGGCAGTGTGCGTCGTGCACGAGCACGTCGTCGAGGGTATAGCCGTCCTCTCCGACAGTCACGGCCTTGAGTCCGAAACCGTCCTGAACCAGACCCTTGTTGCCATCCTTGCCGAAAAGCATCTTCTCGCCGTGGCGGAGGATGATGGTGTGGTCGGCGCGGTTCTCCTTGTCGGCGAAGTATGAGTGGATGCCGTTGTTGAAAATGACGCAGTTCTGGAGCACCTCCACAACTGCGGCGCCTTTGTGGCGTGCGGCGGCCACCATGCACTCGCGGGTGGTCTCGAGGTTCACGTCGTAGCTGCGGGCGAAGAAGTTGCCGCGCGCTCCGAAGCAAAGCTCGGCGGGGATGAAGGGATCCTCCACTGTTCCGTAGGGACTCGACTTGGAGACGGTTCCGCGATCGGATGTGGGAGAATACTGACCTTTGGTGAGACCGTAGATCTTGTTATTGAATATCAGAATGTTGATGTCCACATTACGGCGCACTGCATGGATGAAGTGATTACCGCCGATGGCGAGACCGTCGCCGTCGCCGGAAATCTGCCATACGGTCAGCTCGGGATTGGCAGTCTTGACGCCGGTGGCGATGGCAGCCGCACGTCCGTGGATGGTGTGCATTCCGTAAGTGTTCATGTAGTATGGAAGGCGGGAGCTGCAGCCGATTCCGGAGATCACGGCTGTCTGGTGCGGAGGCACGCCAAGCTCGGCCATTGCCTTGTGGAGCACGTTGAGGATGGCGTGGTCGCCGCAGCCGGGACACCAGCGGGCGTTCTGCGCGTTCTTGAAGTCGGAGGGAGCGAATCCCTTTGTCTCATTATTTTCCATATTGATGTGTCTAATGTATAAGGGATTGTTGTCAATGGTTGTCCATGTGGAATTTCACTCCTTCCACCACTTCCTTCACTAGGAAGGGCTGTCCTTCCACCTTGTTGATGCGGAGAATCTCCTTTGCGGGGAGGTGCATCTGGAGATAGTCGGCAAACATACCGGTGTTTAGCTCGGCCACGATGATCCGTTTGTAGCGGCTCAGCATGTCGAGCGCGTTCGGCGGGAGGGGATTTATGTATCTGAACTGATGGAAGGCGATCTTGCGGCCCTCGTTGTGGAGTTCGGTGGCTGCGGTGAGAAGGTGACCGTAGGTGCCGCCCCAGCCCACGAGGATAGTGTCGGCGTCTTCGTCGAGCATCGGCTTCACAGGGGCGATGCTGTCGGCTATGCGCGCCACTTTCTGGCGACGGGCCTCCACCATGTGAGCATGGTTGGCACCGTCGGTGGAGATGACGGAAGTCTTCTCATCTTTCTCGAGACCGCCCACGCGGTGCATTGCGCCGGGAGTGCCGGGAATAGCCCAGAATCGTGCCAGGCTCTTCTCGTCGCGGTCGTAGGGACGCCATCCCTCCTCGAGACGGCTCTGCGGGAGGAGATGAGGCTTGATTTCGGGATAATCCTTCTCCTCGGGGATGCGCCATGCGGAGCTTCCGTTGGCGATGAACGCGTCGGTGAGAAGAATGACGGGAGTCATGTGCTCCATGGCGATGCGTGCCGCCTCGAAAGCCATCTGGAAGCAGTCTGTGGGGCTGACTGCCGCGAGGACGCAGAGCGGCGACTCGCCGTTGCGGCCAAAGAGGGCCTGAAGCAGGTCGGTCTGCTCTGTTTTGGTGGGAAGACCCGTTGAGGGACCTCCGCGCTGCACGTCGATCACCACGAGCGGGAGCTCGGCCATCACGGCCAGGCCGATACCTTCCGACTTCAGTGCGAGACCGGGACCGGAAGTCGAGGTCACCGCGAGGTGTCCGGCATAGCTTGCGCCGATGGCGGAGCATACTCCGGCGATTTCATCCTCCATCTGGACAGCCTTCACACCGAGGTCCTTGCGCTTTGCCAGCTCATGGAGAATATCGGTTGCGGGAGTTATGGGATAGCTTCCGAGGAAGAGGGGCCGGCCGCTCTTCTCGGAGGCCATGATGAGACCCCATGCGGTGGCGGTGTTGCCGGTGACGTCGGTATATACGCCAGGCTCGGCCGACGCTGTGTCGATACGGTAGACGGGGAGAGAGCTATGTGTGTTGTGGCCATAGTCCCAGCCGGCCTGGAGCACAAGCTTGTTGGCCTCGTACACGGCCGGCTTCTTGGCGAATTTGGCCTGTAGTTTACGGAGCACGCTCTCCAGCGGACGGTCGAAGAGCCAGCAGATGATACCGAGGGCAAGCATGTTCTTGCTCTTCATGATGGCCTTGTTGTCGAGACCCGTGTCAGCGAGTGTGCTCTTGAGGAGTGTGGTCATAGGCACGAGCAAGATGTGCTTCGGATCAATGCCGAGTTCTGCCACCGGATCGGAGGTCTTGTATTCCGCCTTATGCAGATTAGCCTCCGTGAAGGAGTCGCCGTCGCAGACGATGATACCATCCCTCTTGAGGTAGCGGAGATTGGTCTTGAGCGCCGCCGGGTTCATGGCCACGAGCACATCGGCCTCGTCGCCGGGGGTGTAGACACCCTTGCCGACGCTCACCTGGTAACCCGATACGCCGCTGAGCGAACCCTGCGGAGCGCGGATTTCCGCAGGATAATCAGGGAAGGTGGAAATCTCATCTCCCTCCTCTGCGGAAATATTCGAGAAAATGTTGCCTGCAAGCTGCATGCCGTCGCCGGAGTCGCCGGCGAAGCGGATCACCACCTTGTCGATGGTTTTCACATCAGTCTTCTGTAGCATAAACTTTGATTGGTTTTGATGGTATTATAATATCATAACCTTCACGGCCTTCTTGAAGCCCGGTTTGACCACTATATATATTCCTTTCTGAAGATTCTCGCCGCTTACCTCGCGTCCGTTCATGTCGAAGACGCGCGCCCCATCCGGCACAAGGATCGAGTTGCCCCATACCTCCACGAGGAAACTGTCGTCAGTGTCCGATATAGTTCCTATGACGGTGGAGACAGCCACTGCAGTAAGCTTCATGTCGCGTATCTCCCATGTGTCGGCGCCCGACGCGTCCGACTCGTACCTGAGACCGACGCGCACCTTGTCGCCGATGAATGCGGAGAGATCCATATCGCCGCTCGAAGTGAACGTCCAGGAACCGGCTCCGGGCCATTTGGGAGACTCGAGCTGACTGATCTCGCCGGTTTCGGTGTTCTTCACCACGACTCCGCAGAGGTCCCGCAGAGTGGTCTGGAACTTCGCCGCATGGGAGAAACTCAGCGTAGCGCCCTGCATTCCCGAGAGATCCACTTCCGGACTCCAGGCGTATGCGAGAGCTGTTTTCGGACTGCCGTTTACGTAAGCCGAACCGTTGAGATAGCCCTTGCCTTCATGTTCTTTCCACTTCCACACATAGTTGACTCCGTCTTCCATCGTCACGTTCTCGATGGTCCAGCCGGCGTCGAGCGCGGTATTCTGCTGGGAGAGCCATTCGTAGGTGGTGGTGTCGCCACCGGGATGCGGAGGCTGAGGGTCTTCGCCACCATGGGCTCCGTCCACGCGATAGACCTCGCCCTGTCTCGAACCCCAGATGTACTCTGCCAGATCCGGAAGATCGATAAAGGGATTGCGGTTTTCCTGTTCCTTCTCGATTCCGTCGTTACGGTCGCGCTCCTTATCGCTCACGGGGTCGTTCATGTTCCATTTCAGCAGCAGGTCCGCGGCCCAGTCTTTCAGCAGATACGGATTCTGTGTATCGTACATCCAGTTGGTACCGGATGTCTTCCATGAAATATCGTCGTAGATCGTGAACATATACAGGAACGCCCTTGCGAAGTCACCCTTGTAGTCGTCGTGCGGCTCGAACACGTTATTTGAGCCTCCACCCTGTCCGCTCACGGGGCGCCCTACGTTGGTGACGCCGTTGGTCCATGTCGGTTCGCCTGCAATCTCGCTGAGGGGATAGTTGCTTTTGCGCGAATTGGCGGTAGCGTCCGAAGGGTTGAGATGGACTATGTCCTTGTAGGCGTCGTTCTTTGTCTTGCCCCACCAGCTGTTGGCCACGGAATGCTCGATATTCATTCCGTCATGACCGCTGGTGCGCACAAGGTTGGAGCTGTACATGTCCCACCAGTAATCGGTGCCGTTCACGGTCTTCACGTCGGTGGAGCGGAAAGCGCTCCATGTGGAAGTGCCGTAGGAGATGGTCCTGTGGCTGGCGGCCACGGCTTTGACCGCACGTTTCAGGTCGAGTCCGCTCTTGCCGTCGAGCGAATCGTAGTATCCGTCGGGATATGAGGCCCACGCCACAGAGGAGCACAAGGCCGCCATGGCAAGAGCCGAGGATTTCAGGTTAGTCTTTATTTTCAACATTTTCTTAGGTTAATCGTATCCTCTTATGGTGTGACAGCAGGATAACCGCACAAAATTACTAATTATTTCCAACCCGGCAAAAACAAACCGTAGAATTATTAATATCAAGCCATAAGCGGCAGCCCGCTTATCAGACAGATTGGCAGACACTTTGGCAGCTCCTTTTTTTAATCTAATAAAAATGTTTGTTAAATTTTTGTTTTTATGATAAAATGTTAAATTCGCTGCGTATAACGATATCTCAACCTTCCAGTCTGATATGCCATGAAAAAATCAACAAATTCCACGTATTGGCGTTGGCTGTCGGCCTTTCGTCGATGTCGTGCAACAGCACTCAAAAGGTCATCGGCAACAAGTCACTAAACTCTGACAAAGGCTTCCTATGCCCCTTCAATAAGCAATAATGAAAATCCAGAATCCGATGTCGGATCCTGGATTTTCATTATTTGACCGGTGTCTGATGGCAGTGACGGTCATTTCCGATAGGTGGGAGCGTTTTTCGGCGCGCGTCCCTTTATCACATCGTGATAATATGAATATGTCATCGGGGTGCCGCTTCCTCCGTACTGGGCGGCCAGTTTGCCTACAACTATGACATGGGTACCGCAGTCCATAAACTCTATGGCATCCATCACAAGACGGCCGCAGAAGTTGCCTCTGACCGCAGGAGCGCCGTCAAGCACGTCATATCCGAAGTCTTCATACTTGTCGGTATCCCGTGCCGACCGGAATCCGAATGAGCTGATTACAAAGGGATCGGTGTCTTCGGATATGATGGATATGCAGAACCTCGGATTCTTCTTTATGCAGTCCAAGGTGTGATTGTTCTTGTTGAGAGAGATCGCCAGAGTCGGGTTCTCGCTTGTGACCTGAAAACAGGTGTTGACTATACATCCTGCAGGTCTGCCGTCGGAATAGCATCCTACGACATACATCCCGTAGGTAATATCATAGAGAGCATTGTTGTCCATAAGTGTCATTTAAAAATTAGTTTTATGATCATGAAACAACAGTATATTGCCAAAAGTTCTCGTCAGCAACATTGGGAAAGGGACGGAAAAACAATTGTTCTCCGCCCCTTTTGTCATAAGCCGGGATATGTCGGGTGGGTCACCGGCGTATGATTACTTTTCTGGACGATCCGTCCGACATCCTGATGATGTTCACGCCCGGGGCCGGGCTCTCGAGGCGGTTGCCCCAGAGGTCGTAGACAGCCTCGACGTTTTCAGCGGAGCCGCTGAATGTTCCTTCGATTCCCGAGACAAGCGTGCCGTTTTTAAGATCGACCGAGGCGCAGTTCTCAATGGCGTTGTTCCTGCAGTCGTACCGGTCGAAGTTATAGATCATGGCCACTACCTGCATCTTTGTCTTGTCCCACGCCGGATCGAGCCTGAACCTGATGGAATAATCGTAGCTGGTTCCGTTCCATTTGATTTCCTCTCCCCAGGTGCTGTTCAAGGCGCGTTTCACATGCTGGTGCATGTAGTTCTCGTCGCCTCCGGCCTGACTCTGCGCGGGTACGTCATTCTCAACGAGGAAGACATTGAGGCGCGAGTCGTATGTCATTGAGTTTTCATCGGCGCGTTCGCACTTCACATTCACGGTCAGTTCGGTGGCGTCGCTGTCGAATCTGTCGCAGTCCACCGTCAGCCTTGCCGTGGAGATCTCTCCGAGCCTGAGGTCGATCTGGTCGGCGATCTCATCCTCGGAAATGGGGCATACCGTGGGATATTCCTGCTCGGCAAACGCCACGCGGTCTATCATGAGGGCCGGAGCGAATGTACCTTTGGGACCGAAGAGCCAGAGGTATTCCTTGTCGGCGGGCAATGTGAGCCAGTCTTCATAATAACCGGCATGATGGCACACCACGTCCACCTTGTCTCCCTTCTTCTCGAGCACGTTGTGGAGCCAGCCGGCGATGCGGGGACAGTTTACGCACTTTTCGGTGGTGAACTCCTCGATGAACACCTTGCGGTTGAATCCCTGCGACCTCACCACGAATGTGTGTGTCGCGCTGTTGTTTGACATATCGGGGTCTTCCTTGCCGGATACGGCTGCGAGCGTGAACTTCACGGGATGCATCTCCGGATCGGCCGAATTGATGCCGAGGGTGGTGTTCACCGGAAGCTTTGCCGATGTGCCGTAAGGTATGTCGGCATCAATGTGGAGCGTTTTTTTCTCGGCTCCTCCGCATTCGATGTCAAGGTCTACTCCGGTGATGGTCTCCGTGCCGAGGTTGCGCACTTCCACCGCACCGGTCAGTTCCTGATTGGTGAGGATGAAATATTTCGGCATGGAGGTGGTGACGAGGGCGGCGTTGACGGCAGGCCGTACGCTTCCTTCCACGAGTCCCTCCACGCAAAGAATGCCCTCCTCCGAACGGTCGGCCCATTCATCCTTCCCTCCCTTGAGATAAAGCGAACCGGTGCCTGGCCTGCTAAGGTTGAGGATAGCCTTGGTGGCCGAAGTCTGCCTGAAGGTATAGCCTATATAGAACCCTTTGCCCGTGATGGCGTATGGGGTTGTGAGCCTGAGGTCGTTCCAACCCTTGGCCACCTTGGCCCCTTCGATCGTTTTCGAGGCGAGGTTCTCGCCGGCCAGATCCTCACGGACCCATGCCGTGAGCTCCTGTACCTTCAGCTTTGTGTTCATGGCTACGCGGATGGCGGTCAGTTCATCGCCCGTCACCGTGGCTGCGTATGACGCAGGTATGAATATGGCTGCGGATATATCGGCGTTAGGAAGATCGAACTTGATGGTATTGGTCATAGCCTGTTCGCCGTAACAATGCCCTATGGGATAAGGCGTATCATCTGCCCTGAGGGTCGTGGCCGCCGACATGGCGAACACCATCCCCACAAGGACACAAGTGAATTTTTTCATTGTGGACTTGGTTTAATGATTGATGAAATCTGTTTCTGACGGCGATTATTGTTGACGACGCAAATATAATGATTTTTTATCAGTCTGCAAATTTTTTTTGATGCATCAGGATGTTTTTTCTTGCCAAAACCCGAATATCTGCCATCAATCCGTTTATTATCAATATTTTAGTTTAGTTATGTTTCTGAATCAGAAAAAGCTTGAGCGAACTTTTCTTAAATTCCAGCAAATAGCCCTGAATCTTTCTAAAAAAATTCAACAAATATTCCTAAAAAGTGTTAAATATGTTAAAAACCGGGGGGTAAATCAATTATTTTTGGAAATTTAAAAACTATTATTAAGTTTGCCACGGCGATTATTGAAACTTGTAGGCATTTAGGCCAAGAATCAGATTGTTTAAAAACCATCTTGTCCCCTTACTTAAATCCAATCAAGTTGACATTTTACTTTCATATTGTTACTTAAAATCCGATCCACGAAACAGACAGCATTTCACCCAAAATTCCGGCCCCGGGACGTGGTTTTCCACGTGTCCATTCTTAAGCGAAAACCAACCGCGGTATCGCTTGCAAACCTTAAAAAATAATTCTTATGAGACAACTTTTTACCAACCTTTGCTCGGCACTGCTTGTCGGCACGGTCGCCTTAGGGACGACGGCATCGGCGCAGTTTGTGGAAAAAGCCGGCAACCGGTCGGGGCATTCTTCCCCGTCGCGGGCGGTCTTGACCGTAGAAAATGAGAAGACAGCGGACTTCATCAGGAAACTGCCGCAGCGAAAGACTCGTTCAGCAAAAGGCGGCCTTGCCCGCGCGGTCAAGGGATTCATGCCGACGGCGGCTCCCATGCGGGCGCCCCTCCCCATGGCGGCCCCCGGCAACATGCCCGATATATGCGGCCTCATGACCTATTCGAACGCATGGGATGATGCGATGCCTGTAATGGGCGTATACACAGTACCCACCAACGCCAACCAGTCGTTCGAACTGGTTTTTCCAGCTGAAGAATCGTATGCTGGTGTGGCGCTCGACGGCATTTATTATGCCACAGATTTCATATCGATCGAAGGAATCGGTATCATGATCTCGATAGCAGGCTATGACCTTGAAAGCGGTGAAAAACTTTTTTCCTTCGAACCGTATCAGTATGACTGCATTCCTCTCTGCCTCACTGCCGACCCCAATACACATGAGATTTACGGAGTATTCTACGACGAAGATGGCATGGGAATCGAATTCGGAACCATATCATACGACGAGGATGAATTCTCCCGCACCGTGATCAGCAGTCTAGACATCTCTGACGGTGTCTGGAACTCGATTGCGGTCAGCGGCGACGGCACGTTCTACGGTATCCGCATGAACCAGGACGGCATGGGCGTCACCAGAAGCGCCGACCTCTGCACCATCTCCCGCGAAACAGGCGAGGTGAATGTGATCGGCGAGACGGGCGCACTGCCTCAGTATATATCGGATGCCATCATCGATCCCAACACCGACAGGATGTTCTGGACAGTAAGCCCCTCCGACGGCACAGGCTGGCTCTATGAGGTGGACCTTGCCACAGGCCAGGCTTCGCAGATCTACCAGTTTCCCAACGGCGAGGAGATGGTGGGACTTTATCTCACCTCCACCGGCATCAACCCCAAGGCCCCGGCCGAGCTTAAGGCCATGGAAGTGGTGTTTGACGACGACTCGCTCACAGGCGAGATCAGGCTGACAGCCCCGCAGCTGCTCTCAAACGGACACCCCGGTATAGGCAAGGTCACAGTAAAGGTCGAGGCCAACGGTGAGCCTGTAGGAGAGGCCACCGGCAATTACGGTGCCCGGTTCACAATTCCCGTAACTCTCGACAAAGCCGGCAGATACGCTTTCGTAGCTTATGCCGAGAACAGCGACGGATCAGGGCCACGCACGCTCGTGAGCCGTTCATGGCTCGGGGCCGACACCCCTCAGGATCCCGTGGTGAACGCCGCCTTTGCCGACGGCAGGATAACACTTTCCTGGGATGCCGTCACCGGTTCGCAGCATGAGGGCTATATAGACCCCGCGCAGGTGACATACAATATCTATGACTCCAAAGGGAAACAGCTGGCCCGCGACATCAGGGAGACCAGATACTCCTTCACTATCGACATGCCCGAAGATCTTACCATCTATTCCTACGTGGTGAAAGCTGTCTACAGCGGCAACGAGTCGGAAGGAGGATGCTCCAACGATGTGATTCTCGGATCCATACGTCCTCCCTATACTCCAGACTTCACCGACAACGCCTTAGGCGGGTGGACGCGTATCGACGGCGACAACGACGGCAAGTGCTGGAATGTGGGTATGAACAATATAATATACGTCGGATTCAACAATAACAAAAAGCTGGATGACTGGCTGATCACTCCCCCCGTGAGGATGGAGGCCGGAAAGGCTTACGCGCTCAATTTCAAGCTCTGGAGCCAGGGGCGTACCTATAAGGAACGTATTGAGATCAAGATCGGCAAGGAAAATACAAAAGAGGCCATGACGACTGTGGTGATGGATCCACTCGTGTTCAACAACGGAACGTTCCCCGAAGACCGCATGGACATATCGAAATACATCAACATCGAGGAGGACGGCATTTATTATATCGGCTTCCACGCATGCTCCGACGCCGGCCAGTATGGCATAAACATCAGCGACCTCACACTCGGAGAGGGCGTATCGCTTCTCGCGCCGGGTCCGGTAGAGGGCCTTGCCGCCACCCCCGATCCTGACGGAGAGCTTAAGGTCAATGTGAAGTTCACCGCTCCGGTGAATACTATGGAAGGCAACGATCTCGGCTCTCTCACCAGAATCGAGGTGATACGCAACGGCACGCTTGCCAAGACATTCAACGCTCCCGCCAAGGGTGCCGAACTTTCATTCGATGACATCATGGACAAGGAGGGACAGGTGCACTATGTCGTGGCCCCCTACAATGAGCATGGCAAGGGTGTGGAGACCCTGCTTTCCACATGGGTCGGCATGGGCAAGCCCGGACCCGCTCCGGAACCTGCGATAGCACGCACTGAAAAGGACGGAGAAGTGCATCTGACATGGAAGCCCATAACGTTCGACAACCGCGGGATAGCAATCAATCCCGCAAAGGTCACCTACAATATCTACCGCATCCAGGGCGGAGAGCGCATCGACGTGACCAAGGGTCTCACCGCGACATCCCACACCTACAGTCCCGTCAAGGCTGGCGATCAGGAGTTCGTACAGTGCGGTATCTTCGGCCAGACGAGCGCCGGACAAGGCTCTCCTTCCTATACGGATCTCATCCCCGTGGGAACACCCTACAAGGGCATGGAGGAGTCAGGACAGCTTGACTACATTATCGGGGTGGAGAATTCCGACTACGCCGAATGGGCCATCCAGGATGACTCCTATGATGCCGACGGCCTCATGAAGTCGCAGGACGGCGACAACAGCTTCTTCTGCTGCCACGGAACCGCCAAAGAGGCCGAAGCCACTATATTCACCGGCCGAATCAGCCTCAAGGAGATGACAAACCCGGGACTGAGTTTCTTCCTCTTCAACCAATATGACTTCGAGAAGGAAATCCTAAATTCCAATGAGATCCGCGTGGAGGTTCTCCCCGACGGGGCGACGGAATGGGTGAAGATCGCCGACGGCACCGTCGACGCGCTCTGCAACAGCGTGCGTGACGCCTGGAGCCAGGTGACTATCAACCTCAAGGACTTCGCAGGCAAGAGCGTGCAGCTGCGCTTCATCTGCAAGACCATGCACTTCCTCAACACCGCACTCGACAACATCCGTGTGGCCGATCTCCTCGACCACGACATCAAGTGCGCCGAAATCATGGCCCCCGAAAAATCTGTATGCGGCGAGAAATATAATGTCACCGTCAAGGTTGCGAACCACGGTATCAGCGATGCCGGAGACTACACCGTCGAGCTTTATGCAGACGATGTGCGTGTTGACTCCAGACCCGGAGAGAAAATCGCACCAGGAGAGATATGCACCGTAGAACTGTCGGGCGTAATGCCTCCATATCAGACCGGACGTCTTGAGGTATACGGCAAGGTTGTGTACGCAGCCGATATGGATGAGAGCAACAACGTGTCGTCCAAGGCCCTGATCACGCCGAGATACACCAATCTTCCTGCCGCAAGCAACTTGACGGCCGACAACCCTCCCGGCAAGGTGGAACTCGCATGGACTCCCGCCGAGATCACTTCCGCCTCCGACAAACCATTCACCGAGGACTTCGAAAGCGCAAAGTCTTTCTCAAAGACTTTCGGCGACTGGATCTTCATCGACGCCGACCTTAAGCCTGTCGGCGGCATGAGCGGCATAACATGGCCCGGCATCACAGCCGGCATTACAAAAGGGTCGTTCTGGGTGTGGGATCTTTCGGTTGTGGAGGCCACAGGAATGACCTCTCACAGCGGCGACAAGATGCTCTTCTCCGTATATGCCTCGGACGACGGCCAGATCGACAACTGGGCAGTTTCTCCCAAGATCAACGGCAAAGCGCAGACCATAAGCTTCTACGCCCGCAGCTATACCGCCAACTATCCCAACCGCATCGAGGTATGGTACACCACCAAGTATGCCGACGATCTCACTCCTGAAGACTTTGTGCAGATTCCTTCCGCAACCGTGGGAGCCGTACCCGCCGAATGGATGGAGTACAAGGTTGAGATTCCAGCTGGCGCCACACGCTTCGCTATCCGGGACAACAGCTCCGGCGGCTATCTGCTCCTCGTCGACGATGTGACCTACATCCCCGGAACATCCGCCACAGGCGCCCAATTCCTCGGATACGACCTGTACCGCAACGGAAGCAAGGTCAACGCACAGCCCATGAATACCACAGACTTCACTGACACGGAGCTGGTCGACGGCAATTCCTATGAATATGTTGTCGTGGCTGTATACGACAAGGGTATATCCGCACCCTCAAATGTCGCGAGTCTTGTATATTCCTACAGCAGCGTCGGCTCCCTCCATGGAGGTACGGCTGTGACGGTGCGCGACGGAGACATCATCGTGAGCGGGGCCGAGGGCCTGCGCGTGCTTGTCGCGGCAGCCGACGGAAAGATTGTATTCAACGGCACAGGCAGCGACAATACTGTGATTCCCGCGGCATCGGGCATCTATGTGGTGAATGTAGAAGGATTGCCTTCCGTGAAGGTGATCGTCCGCTGATCCTGTATGAGATATCCCCGGGGAGGGTTCCATTTCTCTCCGGGGATCCGACATCCATAGAAAAGGGCACGCCGCGACGGCGGACGGTGTCCACAGTTTTTTTGAACTGAACATTTTTAAACATGAGAACATGAATAAATTTTATAAAGGCATTCTCGGAGCGGCCGTCCTGTGTGCAGGCTCTCTGACGGCGGGTGCCGACACTTTTACAATTCCGGCCACACAGGAGGAATTCGAAACCTGGACACAGGTTGTCCCGGAAGGCGCGGAAAGCTGGAAACTCATCACGGACAACGGTCCTGACGCATACGCGTCTGTCGTGACGTGCATCACCGACTATGATTCCCAGAATCCGGGACAGATGCTGCTTGTCCCGCAGGAATACATCCTCAAGGCGGGCGCCAAGGTGAAGATTACGCCGACTGCGATCTCCGCATGCGATTACGACGGGTATTACCGGTATGCGCCCGTGGCGCTGTCTACGACCGAGGGAGCCCTCCCCATTCTGGGAGGAAGAGGTTCCGTCTATGGAGGAAAGACATCACTCCAGTGGAGTAAAAAACCGGACCATACGTTCGAGGTACCCGAAGACGGGACTTACCGTTTCGGCATAGCGGTAATGGGGCAGAAGAATTTTGCTACCGACCCGCCGACTTTCTTTGTGAAGACCATCGATGTCGAGCCTCTGTACGATGAGCCGGCATACGCCAGATGGGCGGATCTGAGACCTGCCGCACCCGATCCCGACGGAAACAGGGCGGTGACCCTCACTTTCACATGGCCTTCCCTCACCAAGGCCGGAGCAGAGCTGGATAACGTCGGCGGCATGATCTACCGCAGCACCGGAAGTCAGCTCAAGGACGCAACATTCGTGGCCGACATTACAGGAATACCCGGCAGCGACCATACGTATGTGGACTGCGCGGAGAACAATCCGGAAACCGCCATAACCGAGGACGGCCAGTACTCATACTGGATCCGCACATATTACAGACTCGGCGACAAAAAGATACTCTGCGACGAATATCCACCGGCAGCCAGAACCGCCTGGGTGGGGAATGATCCCGCCGTACGGCCGTTTGACAGCGGAAAGGCATACGTAGAGAAAGTCAACGGCGGTTTCAACGTGCATTTCGTCAAGGAATTTATCGGCAGCAACGGTGGTCCGGTCAGCGCAGCCGAGTGCCGCATCTGGATCACACGCCAGAGAGGCATGGAGAAGCCTGTGGTCCTCACAGAAGACTACCGGGGCGACTCTCCATTTGTAGACAATACCATCGACAAGGCCGGATCCTACATCTACAGGATCTATATCAATTACAAGAATACCGATACCGCCCCATGCACCGTAGGGCCGGCCTACAACGGCGAGGCCAGGACTTTGCCTTACTCCACTGCTCTCGACACCGCAGAGGATCTCTCACTCTTCAGCATAATCTCCGATGGCTCATATACCTGGGAATACAATTCCGACAAGGGCTGTGCCCAGTTCAGACCGTCAGAGTACATATCCAGCAAGTCCGACCTCATGACGCCTCCAGTCAGACTCGCCGCCAACACCGAATATCAGGTGGCCTTCACAGGATGGGTGGACGAATACGAGGGTACTCCAGTGTCGCGCACAATTACAATCACCTATGGCAAAAGCGCAAGTTTTGACGGCCTTTCCAACGTGCAGAAAGTACTTGTGGGCGTTCCAGAATCCGACAAAAAGACATACTCCCACACCTTCACCTGCGAGGAAGATGGCGAATACTTTATCGGATTCGAGGCAGAGTACCTCGGCAGTTCCAATGTTTATGTAGACAACATCGAGGTCACTGAGTTCTCCCGAAAGCCCGGCTTTGTCACGGACCTCAAGGTGACCCCGGATGCCGGCGGCGCATCCAAGGCAACCGTCTCATTCCGTCTCCCCACGCTTACCAGCGGCGGCAGCGAACTCGACAAGGTGACCGGTGTGTTCGTATATGGCTATACAGAGGAGGAAGGCAACTATGCGGTCGAGCTTCCTCAGACCGCTTTCGCTCCCGGAGCCGAGATAAGCGTCGTGGACGAGATTTCCAGTCCCGGATATCACAGCTACCTTGTATATACATTCAAGGATGAGGATTTCTCGGTTTCCCAGAGCGAGGATGTATGGGTCGGCGCCGACACGTTCAAGTCTCCGGTGACAAATGCCGCAGCTTTTGCCATGGACGGCATCCTCATCCTGACCTGGGATGAGGCCGAGACCGAACACGGCGGCGTGGTTCCCGGAACAGTATACGATATTTACCGCCGCGGCGCATGCGAAGATGCGGAGAAAATTGCCGAGACTCCCGGGCTTGAATATGCCGACACGGAAGCAAACGACCTTCCCTATAACCTCTATACCTATTCGGTTGTGGCCCGCGGCACCGCAACCGCAACCGAACCCGCCTTTGCCGAACCTCTTATCCTCGGAGACCACGCGGAGCTCCCGTTACAGCCTGACTTTGACAACACCGAGGCCTTCCATGCCTGGGACCTCTCCGGCGCGGACCATGACAACGGCAAGCTGACCTTCTCTTCGGAAGAGGCAGAGATGAGCGTCCGGACCCCTCCTTTCATCATCAAAAAAGACCAGTCCGGCGCTGCCAGACTGGATATGGAGCTTGGATTGTCCAATGCTGTCGCCGGCAATATCGTAGTGACAGCCGAACCTCTCCCGGAGGCGAACGAGGCCAATGCCGATCCTATAGAGCTTGACAAGATTGAAATCTCAGTCGACACTCCCGCCGAGTACAGCAAGAAGGGCATCCTCCTGCCAGCAGAAGGAAAGTATCGCCTGAAGTTCACCGGCGATACCTCCGGACTTGCCCTGACTTCGGTCAAGATTTCCGGAACCCTCACGACCGGAATTGCCGAAATCTCCGGATCGGATGACGCACTATACTTCACGGCAGACGGTCTGCGCGTTGAGCGTCCCGAGGCACCCGGCGTCTACATCAGGATGAAAGGCTCAGAATCGACCCGCATTCTCGTGAAATGAAACGTGACACATCAATAACATATAAGAGGGCGGCC
>DERZ01000028.1 GCA_002361155.1 Porphyromonadaceae bacterium UBA3327
CCGACAGCAAAAAATCTTCAGGAGCACCATATATATGTATGCCAGTCACCTGGAGTGTTGGCCAAGATTGATGAGGCGACACCATGCCGCTACGGTGCCACCACGGTTCTGGCTGTGGCATACGATAAGGAGAACGTCTACACCTACCCCGATGGCGACAGGGAGTCGGGCACCGAGGATGCCGCCATTGTCGCCACGCATCTGATGCTGGCTGCTACCGACGAGGGAGTGGATTCATGCTGGATAAACTGTTTCCATGCCCGTATGCTGCATGAATTGCTCGGACTTCCCGAGAGGGAGGAACTGCTGATGCTTCTTGATCTCGGCTATGCCGCCGAAGGGTCCGGACCACTTCCCAATCATTCTCTTCGGAAACCTCTGTCCGAGACCGTCACCAGAATATAAAAGGATACTTGAAATAAAACAGATGCTTTCTGCATTTGATATAATGCTTATTTAAAAACATATAGAATGTCAGACTATACTCTTTCGGAGGCTGTCCGCGAGGCTCAGCGCTGTCTCCACTGCAAGATGCCGGCTTGTCGCAAAGGTTGTCCTATCGCCAACGATATACCCGACTGGATAGGGGAACTGGCGAAGGGTAACTTCGGTAACGCCATGAAAATAATCAACACCCGCAGCAATCTTCCCGCTGTCTGCGGCCGCGTCTGCGGACATGAGCGGCAGTGCGAGGGGAGTTGCGTGCTCGGCAAGAAAGGTGAGGCCATCCATATAGGTAAACTTGAACGCTTTGTTGCCGATTTCGACTGGGAAGCCGGCTTGTCACATGAGGCTATTCCTGAGAAAAATCGCGGCCATGTGGCCGTGATAGGTTCAGGTCCTGCAGGACTCACCATCGCCGGTGATCTTTCCCGCGAGGGTTTTGCCGTCGACATATACGAGATGGAGCAGGAGCCTGGCGGCGTGCTGATGTTCGGCATACCGGAGTACCGGCTTCCCAAGGAGGTGGTGCGCCGCGAGATAAAGAAGATAGAAAACCTCGGCGTGAACATCCATACCAATGTCACTGTCGGGACTGACCTGAATGTCGACCAGCTGTTCGCCCGCGGCTACGACGCCATTTTCATGGGCACCGGTACCGGGCGCCCCAAAAGTCTCCCCATCGAGGGGATAGATCATCCGGGAGTGTTTCAGGCCACAGACTTCCTGCGGCAGGTGAACCTCGAGCATGCCGGACTCTCCGAGGAGGAGCCTGCAGTGCGTCCGGGCGATCGCGTCGGAGTTGTTGGATGCGGCAATTCCGCTATGGATGCGGCCCGTACCGCTGTCAGAATGGGAGCTTCTGAAGTGACTGTGCTGTATCACCGCACCATCGACCGGATGGCCGCTCTCCGTTCCGAATACGACGATGCCGTGGCCGAGGGGGTGAGATTCATCTGGAAGGCTTCCGTGACAAAGGTGATCGGCGCCGAGGGTGACCGCCTCGACCATGTCGAGCTTGATGTGGATGGAGAGAAAAGAGTGATGCCCCTCGACAGACTGATACTTGCCGTCGGTTCTGCACCTGCCACGCGCATAGTCTCTTCCACCACCGGGATAGAAGTCGACGAGAAAGGTTATGTGGTTACGCGCGAGTTCCCCTACGGTATGTCTACACGCTCCGGTGTGTTTGCCGGCGGCGATGTCACAAACCGTCCCGCCACTGTGGTGCACGCCATGCGCGACGCCAAGCTTGTGGCCGAAGGAATAGCCAGATACATAGATGCCGTCAAACTGATGGACTCGATCAAATAATGTTTACCACGGTGCGCGGGGTATGCGGTCGTAGACCGAGGTCTGCACTCCCTGAGAGGTGCGCCACTGGAACCAGAGCGTATTGCCGCCGTGGGTGAACCAGTAGTTCTCCGTAACCGGCGAATCATATTCGTACTGTATGTTTATCTGATAATAGGATGTGCCTGAGTTGGAATTCTGGCTCCAGTACCGGATGCTTTCTACCTGACGGTACCCGTTGATCAGATAATAATAGAGCCCTGCTCCGTTTCCGTTGAAATAAAGGTAATTGGCATCGTTTGTATAGACCGGTTCCGAATTGTACTGCACGAGTTGCCAGTGTCCGGTGAGACGTGTGTCGTTGAACGTGTTCCAGCCTGCGGGGGGACCGCTCCACCATTCGTCGGGTTCTATGATACAGGAAGAGAGTGTTATGACCAGAACAGCCGCCAGCGACGCAAGCAGCGGTATGCGCTTTGTGTGTGGATTTTTTTTCATAGAAATGATGTTTATATTAGAAAGTGGTGAAGCAGAGCGGGAGCAGCGAGGCTATTGAGGGAAGCACGGCTATCCCTTCGCGTCCGTAGAGCAGCACCTCGATGGGACCGTAGGCGGCCTCGTATTCGAGAAGTGCCTGACGGCATGAACCGCACGGACTTATAGGTTTCTTCTGGAAACATAATTCGTGAGGTGTCTCTTCCGGCTGGTGCAGACGTGTCCAGGCAGCGATTGCTATTTTCCGCATAGGCATGCCCGGATAGAGTGCCGAAGCCTGAAAACAGGCTGTTCGTTCGGCACACAGGCTCGAGGGGAATGCCGCGTTCTCCTGGTTTGACCCCAGGACTATGTTTCCGTTATCCATGCGTATGGCCGCGCCGACATGAAACTTTGAGTATGGCGCGAAGCTTGTCTGGGTCATCTGCTTGGCGGCATCCACCAGCTCGCGGTCTTCGGCTGTCAGCTCGTCGTAGCCGTATACTTTATAGATTGTCTCTATTTTTCTCTCTTCCATGGTTCGTCAGTTAAGAGGCTGTTCCAACTTGATATTTTAACGAAAAAAAGCGGCATGAAGTTGTGTATTCTTCTTGCGAATTGTTTAAATTTGCGGTTTTAAATATGATAAGAATGCACTTACCCGGAGTCATTAAATATATTGTTGTGTTTGTTGTGTCTGTTATTGCGGCAGATTGTGCTGTGGCGCAGGATCCATATCATGACTATATAGCCGAATATTCGGGGATGGCTGTGGAGCAACAGGCTCTGCACGGCATTCCCGCGTCAGTCACGCTCGCGCAGGGATTGCTCGAGAGCGCGGCGGGACGCAGTTCGCTTGCGGTGCGGGGTAACAACCATTTCGGTATAAAATGCCATTCCGAATGGAGGGGCGATACCCTGCTGCGCAACGATGACGCCGCCAACGAGTGTTTCCGGTCCTACGCTACGGCAGCCGAAAGTTTCGACGACCATTCCCGTTTCCTTCTGCGCAAGCGCTATGCGCCGCTCTTCGAGCTGCCTGTCACCGACTATGCCGGCTGGGCCAACGGCTTGCGAAGGTGCGGCTATGCCACCGATCCCAACTATGCCTCCCGGCTCATCGCCATCATCGAGCGATATGCCCTCTACCTCTTCGACACCGACGGAGGGCGCGGCGCCGAGGAGAACGCCCGATTCATCCGGGAGATGCTTGCCAACAGTCATCCGGTGCGCCGGACGCGTGGACTTCATTACGTGATTGCCGCTCCCGGCGATACCTATACGGAGATAGCGCGAGAGTTCGACATTCCGGTCAAGACCTTACGAAAATATAATGATGCGACGCGCAACCGTATCAAGGATTGGGAAGAAGTCTATCTGGAGGAAAAGCATGACAATGCCACGGATGGCCCTGATTCCGCCACCATCGGCGATGGCGAGAGCATCCATTCCCTGGCCCAGCGCTTCGGCATGAAACTCGCCGCCCTACGCCGTCTGAATCCCGATGTCCCCGACCGTCCGGGGAGCCGCCTGCGTCTTCGCTGAAAAATGCTTGTCTCCCTCATGATTTTTTGCTTGAACCAAAACTAAAAATCATGAGAAAGAAAAAGAAAACCAAGGGATTTCTTTCCTTTGCGGAACTCCTTGCCGAGGAGACCGCCGCTTTCGGCAATCTGCGTAAATCGCTCCGCTTCCGCACCGCCATCCGTTCGCTGCGCCGCTATCTTGCCGGCCGCGACGAGCTTGAATGGGGAGAATTCAATGGCGCTATGCTTGCCGGCTACGAGACGTATATGCGCCGCGCCGGACTCTGCCCCAACACCACCTCCTTCTACATGCGGACACTCCGCTCTATTTTCAATGTGGCCGCTTCCCGTGGACTGACACGCACCGTCTCACCCTTCGCGAGGGTCTACACCGGCATCGACCGTACGCGCAAGCGCGCCATCGACATCGATGCACTGCATCTCATCCACCGCACTCCTCTCGATGACGCGCCGGCTCTCGCCTTCGCCCGCGACATGTTCATCTTCTCCTTCTGTACGCGCGGAATGCCGTTCATCGACATCGCCTATCTGCGCAAGACCAATCTCCGCGAGGGAAAGATAGTCTATCTGCGCCACAAGACAGGTCAGCCTCTCTCCGTGGCTATCGAGCCGGTAGTGAAGAATATCATAGACAAATACAGCGACCCTGACCGCCCCTGGCTTTTCCCTGTCTTTACCGGCGGCGAGGAGGGGGAGGAAAGGATGCTCGTCCGCTATAACAGCGTTTACCACCGGGTGCGCCGCAATCTGGAGCGTCTCCGCATCCGCCTTGGTCTGGAGACCAAAATCTCCACTTACGTTGCCCGTCATTCCTGGGCCAGCATCGCCAAGAAGATTGACATCCCCATTGGCGTGATAAGCGAAGCCCTCGGCCACGATTCAGAGAGCACTACCCGTATTTACCTTGCTACTCTCGACACCGCCCGCATAGACCGCGCCAATCACCTCATCACCGGTCTCCTGCTCTAATACGAGTATACCGCCGCCCCAAAGTATCAGCTTGGGAGCGGCGGTAGCTCTAAGCGGCGACAGCCGCAAGTTTTTGTCCAGGGTTGAGGGCATTATTCAAAAAAAATATACTTCTCTTCCGAAGAGAAGTAC
>DERZ01000053.1 GCA_002361155.1 Porphyromonadaceae bacterium UBA3327
GCGTTGTTGAACTGTACGCGGTAGCCGATGTTGTTCTGAACTTCTCCCTTGTCGTCAACCCAGGTCACGCGGAATGTGAAGATGCGGTCGGGCTCGACCATGCGCTCTACGATGCGGGCCTTCTCCCATTCGGGATGCTGGTTGTATACGTCTTCTACACAAAGAAGAACTTCTTTCACTGCCTGGAGATACTCTTTCTCACCAGGATGCTTGGCCTCGAGGCCGGTCATGATTTCCTGAATATTCATGATGATCCTTTTAGATTTAAGGGTTGTTGTTTCCTTTTAACCGAAGCTGCTCAATGTCCCGACAGGGGACTTTGGGGCAGACTTCAAATCCACTGCAAACTTACAAACTTTTATCGTCTCTACCAAATATTTCCGTAAAAACTTTTACTCGATTTCAAGGAACGCGTTCCAAGTCCGGAACAGACATCACAATATATGTTTTATAACAGAAAAAGGCCCCCTGCCGAAGCAGAAGGCCCTTACTCTAATTCTATTCAGATACTATTATTTCTGAGTGAAGATCACGATACGGTTCCAGTCGTTGGTGCTGTAGGGCTGAACATCAGAACCGTCGAAACGGATGGTGAGACGGCTTGCATCGATGCCGTACTGGCTTGTGAGGGCGTTGGCCACTGCGTTGGCACGACGCTCTGAGAGAGCCATGTTGTACTCGGCTGTACCGGTATTCTTGTCGGCGTAACCAACGATGGTGATGTTCTCTTTGGGGTTAGCCTTGAGCCATTCAGCCATGTTGTATACATTTACTTCCTCGGTAGGCATGATCTTGTCGCTGTTGATCATGAAGCGGACGGTAGCCATGAGAGGAGCGTTCACGCAGTCTTTCTCTACAACCTCGGGGCAGGGGAGCTGAGCCTGGAGGTTAGCGACTTCCTGACCGCAAGCGAGAAGCTGTGCGCGAAGGTCGTTGACCTGACCGTTGAGGGCTGCCACCTGAGAAACGTAGTTGCACTCGTTGAAAGTGTTCCAGCCACGTCCGCCGATGTTGAAGTTGAAACCGCCCATAGCGCTTACGAGAGCGTCGATGGAAGCGCCGCGAGCCTCGTTGTTCCAGTTGTCGGCATAGAAGGACGCACGAGCCTCAGCGAAGAAGTCGACATACTTGCAGAGACGGAAACGGAACTGAAGACCTGCGGAAACAGGGAGTGTCCACTGTACGGCCTTAACGTGCTGATTGCCGTCTTCCCATGTGCTTTCAATGTTGGAAGATCCGGGTACCTTTCCCTCGCTGTTGTGGAAATCCCAGTTGGCGTCACCGCCGAGACCGAAGAAGGGAATGATGCTGAACACACGCTTCTCGTTGACACCGCCGAGCGAGTTGAACATATCCCACATCATTTCGAGCTGGAGATTTGCATGCTTGGAGTGTGTCCAGCCGAGATTGGGCTGAGAAGGCATGGGGCTATCCCAATGGAGGGAACCGTAAACGCCTTTGAAGCGGAAGCCGATATAGGGGGATACCCAGCGGCCGAAACCTAAGCTGTAGGTAGCGGTCCATTTCTTGGCCGCCACGGCATCCATGGTGTTGCTTACCTGGCCACGTTCTACGATGGGCTGGTTACCACCGGCGCTGATTTCGATAAACCAGTTGTTACGCCAGTTTGAGAAATAGTGGTTGGAGTTGTCGCAAGTGAACTCTGTCACTGATACGGCATCGTCAACGAAGACATCCTGCGCATTCGCAACGTTGCTGAAAGCGAACGATCCGGCGCAAAGGGCCATTACGTAGTAAAGATTCTTAGCTTTCATAATGTAATTTTTTAAGAATAGAATTATTATTTTCGATTTTATCAATGTAACGTTAAAAACTTTTAATTTGTTTATCAAATTTTTCGTTTTTAACATTCAAGGGTCATACACTTCACGGTTAACTGGCAACAATTCAGCAACTTTTGCAGAATCTTCCGCCGCAACCTTTTCTATCCCGCATTTCATCCGGGAGCCAGCACATACGCCTGACTGCGGAAGGAAATCCAAGGTCAGTTCAATATACAATAGTTCAGGAGACAATTCGAGACTCCAAAACTTTTTGCAAAGTTACGCATTATTTTCTAATTTAGAATAAAGACAGCAGGATTTTTTTTAAACAAAGTTAAAAAATGTTCATTGTTTGGATATTTTTGGCTAATTTCGCGGTTGAAGACCATATTCAGAAAAAAGCTCTCCCCGGGATACCCACACAATAATATGGTTTTTCACACATTAATATATAAGGCTGATATGTCCGACGGTTCGGATTCCCGATTTCAAGGGACCTGCAAACCTTCCGGAAGCCTTATAAGAGTCGAGAAAAATGAACAGGCACCGCAAATTCAGAATACGGATTGACGACGAGTCGCACCTGAGCACGCTTGCCGACATCACGCTGTCGCCGGCGGCGGCTGTGGCGGCAGCTGTCGCTCTGTTTGCCGCAATGCTTCTCATAGCCGGCGCCATAGTGACACTCACCCCGCTGCGCACACTGCTGCCGGGTTACCTCAACGAATCGCAGAGGGTCGCGTCGGAAGAAAACATTCTCCGCCTCGACTCCCTGAGAGAGAAATATTCCAAAAACCAGAAGTTTATCGACAACTATCTCCGCGTCACCGATATCGACCGCACAGTGTCGGATTCGGTGGCCTTTGACACAGATGTCCGGGAACTGACTCCCGACTCGCTGCTGCCGGCACTCCCCGCCGAACGGAAATTCATGACCTCGATGGAGGAACGCGAGCGCTTCAACATCTCTGTGCTCGCACCGCTTGCCGCCGACGGAATGCTCTTTTCGCCGGTAACGGCCGACGGCATCTTCACAGCCGATTCCCGTTCCGAAGAGGCTGGAATCATCATTGTGCCCGAAGGCACCTCGGTGCAGAGCGCCGCTGACGGAACCGTCGTCGGAGTATATTACTCCCCCTCCGAGCGGGGATACGCCATTCTTGTCCAGCATCACAAAGGGTTTCTCTCCGGATATTACGGCGTAGGCACGCCTTTGGTGTCGACCGCCGACGCCATCGACTCCGGGCAGATCATCGCGCTCTCCCCCGAACCGGACTCACGAAATCGCCGCACATTCACCGTCCGGCTCTGGCACAACGGACTTCCAGTAGTTCCATACGAATATGTCGGCTCATCCACATCGGTGTCTATCCCGGAGACCACATACGAGGCTCCAAGAGGAAGATAGACTGTGAAATTGCGGCCCATAAGCTTGCAATTGGTTGAATTTAGTTAATTATAAATTATGAATTATAACTCATATAATTCGGACAACGCAACCGGCACCATCGAGGTCGGGATACTCGGCTCCACGGGGAGCATAGGCACGCAGACGCTCGACATCGTGTCGGAATATCCAGCACGGTTCCGCGCCTCGCTTCTCACCGCCGGCAAGAACTGGCGGCTTCTCGCCGAGCAGGCACGCAAATATCTGCCACGGCGCGTGGTGATCGCCGACGAGACAGCATACCCCTATCTGCGTGATGCCCTGTCCGATCTGCCGGTGGAAGTGGCCGCCGGCGCGGAAGCCATAGCCGAGGCTGCGGCAATGCCGGAACTGGACACCGTGGTGACAGCCATGGTGGGATACAGCGGTCTGATTCCGACTGTCAGGGCAATACGGGGCGGCAAAAGGATAGCCCTCGCCAACAAAGAGACTCTCGTGGTGGCCGGTGAGATAATAACACGTCTGCTCGAAGAATCAGACTCGGAGATTGTCCCGGTCGACAGCGAGCACTCCGCCATCTTCCAGTGTCTGCAAGGAGAATCCTCCCGCCGGGCAAGCAAGATTCTTCTCACAGCCAGCGGAGGACCTTTCCGCACCAAAAGCCGCGAGGAACTCGGACATGTCACCGTGGCCGACGCTCTGAACCATCCCAACTGGGACATGGGAGCGAAAGTCACCATCGACTCCGCATCGATGATGAACAAAGGATTCGAAATGATAGAGGCGAAATGGCTGTTCGGCTGCCCAGCAGACAAGATAGAGATTGTAGTCCATCCCCAGAGCATTGTCCATTCGATGGTGGAATTCAATGACGGATCCATCAAGGCGCAGCTCGGACTTCCCGACATGCACATCCCCATCCGGTACGCACTCGCCTACCCGGACCGTCTCCCCTCATCGACGCCGGCCCTGAGTCTGCCCCACTACGCCAACCTCACTTTCGAAGCCCCGGATTACGACAAATTCCCAATGCTCGGATTCGCTTTCGACGCCATAAGGATGGGAGGCAATATGCCCTGCATTCTCAACGCGGCAAATGAAATAGCAGTGGCGGCATTCCTTCGCGGCGAAATATCATTCACCTCCATCCCCATCACGGCACAGGCAACGATGGAACGCACCCCCTTCGAGACAACTGTCTCCCTCGAGGACCTTGTCGAGACCAACCGAGAGGCACGAAGCATAGCCGAACAACAAATCAGACGGCTATCTTTCAACAGGCAATAATTCAACAAACAATAATTCCATCGGCAAGCCGGTCTTGCCCGACAAACAGAATACACAGTGGATACAATCCTTATAAAAGCCACCCAACTTATTTTAGCTTTCGCGATTCTGGTGATAATCCATGAATTCGGCCACTTCCTCTTCGCCCGCATATTCGGCGTAAGAGTCAAAAAGTTCTATGTGTTCTTCAATCCCTCCATTTTTAAATGGAGGCCCGGCAAATATATCGGCACAGGAAAGAAAAAACACCATTTTGACCCTGAACTTGACAAGAAAGAAGCCGAGGTAATAAAGCTGGAGAATGAATTGGGCGCGAGAGAAAACACTCTCCGCGAGCAGGCGCAGCCTCTCGAGAAACGGCTTTCCGAATTGAAGCGCGCTCTTTTCCTGAACAATCTTTTCCCTGGCCGGCGCAAAGAGATAGAAGTGGAGATGAGGGAAGTGAACAAACGCCTGAAACCCTTGCAGGATGAACTCGCGGAACTCTCCGCAAAAGCGTACACCGCCCGCGCGACATTCGAAGAGCAGCATTATTACGGCGGCGGAAAATCCCGCTTCTGGAAGGACACCGAGTACGGGCTTGGCATGATCCCGCTCGGGGGATATTGTCAGATTGCCGGCATGATCGACGAATCGATGGATACCGAGGCGATGAAACGTCCCGCACAGGACTGGGAGTTCCGATCGAAGCCTGCATGGCAGCGTCTGCTCGTAATGGTAGCCGGCGTGCTGTTCAATTTCCTGCTGGCGATTCTGATCTATGCAGGCCTGGTATATGCCTCCGGCGAGAAATATGTGCCTTTCCAGGATGCGAATATGGGAATGACCTATTCCGGCGAAGCCCGCAAGGCAGGATTCCAAAACGGCGACATTCCGCTGTTTGCCGACGGGAAAGCGCTCGACAACCCTGCCGAAGCACGCATGGCGATGGCGCAGGCCAAAACCGTGAGCGTGCTGCGGGGCAACGACACAGTCGACATCTCCATTCCGGAGAAATTTATCTTCGCCCTCGACAAAGAAGCCCAGAGCGACACGGCGACAATCAACTTCATGGCATACCGGTTCCCGACCCGCGTCACCCAGGTGGTTGCCGGCGAAGGTGCGTCCAGAGCCGGCATACGTGAGGGGGACGAGATTATTGCCGTCGACAGTATCTCCACGCCAGCGCTCCTTGATTTCTTCTCCGCGCTGCAGGGCCATGAGAACAGCACCGTCCGCATAACTCTGATTCGCCGGACAGACAACCGCACCGACACCGTCACAGCTCCGGTGACGCTCAATGCCGGCTCAAAGATGGGAATCGGCCTCGAGACCGATCCCTCCGCATTCTTCAAGTCAAAAGAGATACATTACGGACTTCTCGAATCCATACCAAGGGGCATAGAGATGGGTACCGACAAACTCACGGCATACGCCAAGTCCATGAAGATGGTCTTCACCAAGGAGGGAGCAAAAAGCATAGGCGGGTTCGGCGCCATCGGAAGTCTGTTTCCAGCAAAATGGGACTGGATCGCGTTCTGGAACATCGCGGCATTTCTCTCGGTGGCGCTCGCCTTCATGAACATACTGCCGATTCCGGCCCTCGACGGCGGACATGTGATGTTTCTCCTCTACGAAGTGATATTCAGGCGCAAGCCGAGTGAAAAATTCATGGAATACGCCCAGATGGCAGGCATGTTCCTGCTGATTCTACTTCTGCTCTATGCCAACGGCATGGACATAGTGCGTCTGTTCAAATAAATCAAAGAAATGGCAACGAACAATATAATAAGACTGAAACGGGGCAAGGAGGAGTCGTTGCTCCGCCACCACCCCTGGGTATTTTCAGGAGCAATAGTCTCCCTTCCCGACGGGATAGAAGAGGGAGACGAGGTGACCGTGACCGACTCCGATGGAAAAGTGCTCGGCACGGGACATTACCAGATAGGAAGCATCGCGGTCCGCATACTTGAATTCGGAACCGACTCACTTCCGGCGGATTTCTACTACAACCGGTTGCTGAGCGCGTTCATCCTGCGCCGCGGCCTCGGACTTATCCGCCCTGACAACAACTGCTTCCGCCTCGTACACGGAGAAGGTGACTTTCTGCCCGGTCTGGTGGTGGACATCTACGGAGACACCGCCGTGATGCAGGCTCATTCTCCCGGAATGCATTTCGCCCGCCGAACAATCGCAGAGGCCCTGACCCGCCTTCCGGAGGCCGGAATCCGCAACGTCTATTACAAAAGCGACACCACTCTTCCCTACAAAGCCCACCTCGACCCGGAGAACGAATATCTCGCCGGCAGCTACGACGGCAACATCGCCACCGAGAACGGACTGCTCTTCAACATCGACTGGATGAAGGGACAGAAAACGGGATTTTTCGTGGACCAGCGCGAAAACCGCAGGCTTCTCGAGAGCCTCGCCGATGGCCGGAAAGTACTCAACATGTTCTGCTATACGGGAGGATTCTCCGTCTATGCCATGCGTGGAGGAGCGCTGAGCGTGGACTCTGTGGACTCCTCGTCGAAGGCGGTCGCCCTGACCGACGCCAACATAGCCCTGAATTTCCCTGACGATCCCCGTCACCATACCCACGACATGGACGCATTCCGATTCCTCAGTGAAATGCCCGCCGACACCTACGATCTGATTGTTCTCGACCCGCCGGCATTCGCCAAGCACCGCAGCGCCATCAAGAACGGACTGGTAGGCTACCGGAAGCTAAACGGGAAAGCCTTCGAAAAAATCAAGAAAGGGGGAATCCTCTTCACCTTCTCATGCTCGCAGGCCATCACCCGGGAAATGTTCCGGCTCGCCGTGTTCAGCGCCGCCGCCAAATCCGGCAGGAAAGTGAGGATACTCCATCAGCTCTCGCAACCCGCCGACCATCCTGTCGACATCTCCCATCCCGAAGGGGAATACCTCAAGGGACTCGTACTCTATGTGGAATAAAAAACTTGAATCAATACCAAAATACAATAACAACAGAATTAATGAACAAGACAATCCCCACACTAATCATCGCCGCGGCATCGGCCATACCGTCAGTTGCCGCAGTCGACAAGAACTTCAACTATCATGTGGACCGCTTCGCCGACATCGAAATACTCCGATATGAAGTACCCGAGTTCGACCGCCTCACGCTTCGCCAGAAAAAGATGCTCTATTATCTGGGACAGGCCGCACAGATGGGACGCGACATAATCTGGGACCAGAACGGACGTCACAACCTTCAGATACGCCAGCTTCTTGAAAATGTCTACACCGGCTACAAAGGTGACCGCGAAAGCGCGGAGTTCAAAGCTTTCGAGAAATACCTCAAGCAGGTATGGTTCGGCAACGGCATACACCACCACTATTCCACCGACAAATATGCCCCTGGATTCAGCCAGTCGTTCCTCGAGGCGCAGGTCAACGCCCTCCCCGCCTACAAGCTGCCCCTTGCCCCGGGAGAGACCAAGGCCGAGATGATGGCCACGCTCATGCCGGTGATCTTCGATCCGGCGGTCATGCCGAAGCGCGTCAATCAGGACGGCACGCAGGATGTGGTGGCCACTTCCGCCACCAATCTTTACGGTCCCGGCGTTACGCAGGCTGAAGTCGAGGCATTCTACAACGCCATAAAAGACCCCTCCGATCCCACCCCTGTAAGCTACGGTCTCAACGCGCGCGTGGTGAAGGAGAACGGCAAGATCAAGGAACAGCGTTACCATCTCGACGGACTGTACGGACCTGCCATAGCCAAGATTATCTACTGGCTTGACAAGGCAAAAGGTGTGGCCGAGAATCCCGCTCAGGAAGCCTACATCACCAAGCTGATCGATTACTACATCACCGGCGACCTGCGTCTCTTCGACGAATACTCCATCCTCTGGGCCGAAGACACCAAGAGCGATGTCGATTTCGTCAACGGCTTTATCGAAAGCTACGGTGATCCTCTGGGTATGACCGGCTCATGGGAGTCGTACGTCAACTTCCGCAACGCCGCCTCCTCCAAGCGCACGGAAATCATTTCGGGCAACGCCCAGTGGTTCGAGGACAATTCCCCGGTAGACCCGCGTTTCAGAAAGCCAAGCGTGAAGGGAGTGTCGGCGAAGGTGATCAACGCCGCCATGCTCGCAGGCGACGCCTTCCCTTCCACAGCCATCGGCATAAATCTTCCCAACTCCAACTGGATCCGCGCACAGCACGGCTCAAAATCGGTGACCATAGAGAACATCACCGAGGCATACGCGATGGCCTCGCACGGCAACGGCTTCAATGAAGAGTTCGTGATCGACGCCCCCACCCGCAAGCTTCTCGATGATTACCTCTATATCACCGACATGCTGCACACCGACCTCCATGAATGTCTCGGCCACGGCTCCGGCCAGCTTCTCCCCGGAGTGGACGGCGACGCGCTCAAGGAGAACGGCAGCGCACTCGAGGAGGCCCGTGCCGACCTCTTCGCACTCTACTACCTGGCCGACCCCAAGCTGATAGAACTCGGCATCCTCGACAATCCCGAGGCATACAAGGCCGAGTACTACAAATTCATGATGAACGGACTGATGACACAGCTCAACCGAATCGAACTCGGCAACGACGTGGAAGAGGCCCACATGCGAAACCGCCAGCTAATAGCCAAATGGGCGCTCAAACATGGCAAAAAGCAGGGCAAAGGCGGTAAGGATGTAGTGGAGCTCGCACGCAAGGGTGGCAAAACATACGTCAGAATCAACGACTACGAGGCACTCCGCAAACTCTTCGGGCAGCTGCTCGGCGAGGTGCAGCGCATCAAGAGCGAGGGTGACTACAAGGCCGGCAACGAACTGATACAGACCTACGCTGTAAAAATCGACCCCAAGCTTCACAAGGAAGTGATCGAACGCTACTCAAAGCTCGACATCCCTCCCTACCGCGGATTCATCAATCCGGTCTACACGCCGGTGACCGACGCCAAGGGTGAAATAACCGACATCCGCATCTCATATCCCGAGAACTACGCGGAGCAGATGCTGCGTCTGAGCCGCGATTATTCGCCGCTGACAAAGTAAGGGATGGAGGAGAAGGAAATCCGCAAAGAACTGTATGCGTTCCGCAACGGAATCGCCGCCGACGCCATGCGCCGGGCAGGATATCCGCACCGGGTGATACTCGGTGTGGAGATTCCGCGCATCGCAGCGCTGGCCCGCAGATGCGGCACCGACGACAAGCTCGCCGATGAGCTCTGGGCGGACACAACAATGCGCGAGACACGGATTCTCGCCACCTATCTGTTCGACCCGGACAAATGCGACATCGGGCGCGCCATCCGGCTTGCCGTGTCGGCGCTCACCCGCGAAGAGGCCGACATGCTCGCCTTCCGGCTGTTCCGCAGCCTCAGCTTCGCGACGGAACTCGCCGACAGGCTCGAGGCCGACGGCGGGGAGGCGTCCATCATGGCCGCCAGCGCCCTGCGCGCCCATCTGGAATAAACATTTACCCGTTAACAGCGACAATCGCCGCGCCGTGAGAAAACCTCCGGCGCGGCGATTTCGTTATAGCTATACAAATCAGACACCATACAAAAACATAACATCTATGTCCGATTCCCATACAGTCCCGATACCGTACGTAGACCGCGACGTAAGCTGGGTATATTTCAACCACCGCATCCTCAAGGAAGCCGAACGCGAAGATATTCCGCTGCTCGAACGCGTGGCATTCCTCGGAATTTATTCCAACAATCTCGACGAGTTCTTCCGCGTCCGCATGGCCACACTCTCCCGGATAGCCGGCCTGAAGGGAACCGGCATGAGGGAGGAGAGCCGGCACGCGCGCGACCTCTTCAACCGGATTTCCGCCATGGACGCCGGTCTCGCCGAAGAATACGCCGCGACCGTAGCCAAAGTCACCGCCGAACTCGACAACAAAGGAATCTCGATTGTCGACGAAGAGCGCCTCGACGAAGAGCAGCGTCATTTCGTGAAATGCTACTTCAGGTCGAAGATCTCCGGTTTCATCTCTCCCTTATGGCTTTCCAAGCTTCAGGAACTGTCCTCGGAAAGTGACTCTCACATCCACCTCGCCGTTGAATTAAGCGCACCGGGACTCCCCACCGACTATGCGGTGATCGAACTCCCCACCTCGGTATGCGGGCGCTTCGTCACCCTGCCCGAACGCGAGGGGCGCAGCTTCGTGATGTATCTCGACGACATTGTGCGCTTCTGTCTCCCCATGATTTTCCCGGGCATGGGCTACACCTCCTTCAAGGCGTATTCTTTCAAGTTCACCAAGGATGCCGAAATGGAGATCGACAACGACCTCCACGTGGGTCCGGCCGAAAAGATAGCAAAAGCCGTGCGCAACCGCAAGAAAGGTGCCGCGTTGCGAGTACTGTACGATGCCATGATGCCCGAAGCCTTGCTGCAGCGTCTTGTCAGGAAACTCAGGCTCGACAAGCTCGACACCATCCAGCCCTCAGGCAGATATCAGAACCACAAGGACTTCATGTCGTTTCCTTCCTCCTGCCGCAAAGACCTCAGGTACCCGGCATGGCCGGCCGCAGTTCCTCCCGAACTGAAAGAGACGGGATCGCTCATGAAGGGGATCACCGACAGAGACAGGTTCGTGCATGTACCTTACCAGACATTCGACTACGTGGTGCGTCTCCTCCAGGAAGCGGCTGTGTCGAAGGGGGTGAAATCGATAAAGATAACGCTTTACCGTCTGGCCCGGCATTCAAAGATAGTGGAGGCGCTTATATGCGCCGCCCGCAACGGCAAGAAAGTCACTGCCGTGGTGGAACTGCTCGCCCGCTTCGACGAATCGAGCAACATATCATATTCCAAGCAGATGCAGGATGCAGGCGTGAACGTGGTGTTCGGACCGGAAGGTCTGAAGATCCATTCCAAGATAATCGACATCACCCTCAGGAACGGAACCGATATCTGCGTGACAGGGACCGGAAATTTTCATGAAGGAAACGCCCGTGTGTACACCGATTATTTCATGATGACCGCCGACCCGAAGATCGAAAAAGAAGTCGACAAGGTGTTCGACATAATCCGGCGACCCTTCCGCCAGCAGACATTCAGCCATCTGCTTGTCTCTCCGTTCAATATGCGCGAACGCTTTATTGGACTCATCGATGACGAGATCCGGGCTGCCCGCAAGGGAAAAGAGGCCTGGATCAAGATAAAGATAAACCATGTCACCGACGAACAGATGGTGGAAAAACTCTACGAGGCCTCCGCGGCCGGCGTACGGATAGACATGCTCGTCCGCGGCAACTGCTCGCTTGTGACAACAGTGCCCGGCATAGCTGACAACATACAGATAGCCGGGATCATCGACCGCTATCTTGAGCATTCGCGCATCTTCATTTTTCACGCCGGCGGGGAGAACAAGACATTCATCGGGTCGGCCGACTGGATGCCGCGAAATCTCGACCGCCGCATAGAGGTGGTCGCTCCGGTCTACGACCCGGACATCAAGGCCGATCTGATGCGGACCGTGGACTATGGACTGCGCGACAACATCAACGCATCGGTGGTGGACGGTTCAGGCCGCAACGAACTGAGAGTGACAGCGGGAGAGAAAATGCCCTTCCGCTCCCAGGAGGAATTATATAAGGCATACAAAGGAACAACGATACTTAATCCTGTGGAATAATATAAACTGACAGACAATGAAAGAGAGAACCTACGCAGCTATCGACATCGGCTCCAACGCCGTGCGGCTGCTGATAAAGAGTACCGGCCGCGACGGCGAAGCGCGCGGTCTTAAAAAGGAACTGCTGGTGAGGGTACCGCTCCGTCTCGGCTTCGACGTATTTGCCAAAGGAGAGGTGTCGGACAAGAAACGGGAGGATCTCGTGCGGCTTATGAAGGCATACCGGCATCTGATCCGCATCTACGATGTGGACCGCCTGCGGGCATGCGCCACCTCGGCCATGCGCGACGCCCGCAACGGCCCGGATATCATCCGCGAAATCAGGAAGGAGACCGGCATCGACATCGAGATAATAGCGGGAAGCGAAGAGGCACGGATCGTCTACAACAATCATATAGAGAGCCGCAACGGCACATCGGGACGGTACCTCTATGTGGACGTGGGAGGAGGAAGCACCGAACTCAATTATCTTGACAACGGGATGCTCGTTGCCTCTGGATCGTTCAACATCGGTACGGTCCGAATTCTCACCGGCAAAGTGAGGCCCGAAGAATGGGATGCGCTCCACAGATTTATCGAAGAGAATGTCGTACACGGTGAAGATCTCGCCATAATAGGTTCGGGCGGCAACATCAACAAACTTTACAAGATGGCGGCGGACAAGGATCGTGAGAGGGAGTCGTTCACGGTGGAGGAACTGTCGCGGATGTACCACTCGATGGCGCCACTCGGCGTAAAAGAGCGTATGCGACACTACGGTCTGCGCGAGGACCGTGCCGACGTGATTATCCCGGCGGCGGAGATTTTTCTCAACATAGCCTCTGTGACAGGAGCCCGACGCATCATAGTGCCCACTATCGGCGTGGCCGACGGCATTATCGACGGGCTGTATCTCTCAGACCTGAAGGAACAGGAGGAAAAATAATCTCGAATGAAGTCAGGCACGTCACCGGATCTGTCGCGAGCTTAAAGCATGCGCCATGACGGCGCAACACCTCTGCCGCAAGTGTGAGACCCACGCCGCAACCCGATGGCCTGGTTGTAAAGAAAGGAGTAAACAGCTCTTTCGCCACATCCTCGCTTATACCTGGCCCGTCATCAGCCACAGTCAGCAAGGCCGACTCTCCCACGCACGATACCGACACCGACACTTCCCCGATCGCCTCACCTACACTCTGGGCGGCGTTTTTCACTATATTTACCATCACCTGCTGCAATTGGGCTGAGTCCGCCATGGCTATGACCGGTGTGTCGGGAATATCCAGTTTCAGAGACACACTTTCGCCCGCCAAAGCCCGGGCGAACGGCGCCAGCATACGCGTCTCCTCACAGAGATCTACGGGCGCGAGACGCGGCTCCGGGATTCTCACCACATCGGCATAGGCACCGATAAACCGCGCGAGATTGCCACAGCGGTCATGGCAGCTCTCAGCCAGTTCGGCTACCGCAGGGTTGTTATCGGCATGTACATCGGCAAGCGTCTCCAGAAAAGACATCAGGCCTCCGAGCGTGTTGTTCACCTCGTGAGATATCGTCCGTATCACCTTGCCGTAAGCATCCCTCTCGGCCTTGCGCAGTTCCTCGCCAAGCGGCTCAACCATGACGAACCTCCGGCGCAGTCCCGATTCCATGAAGGACAGCTGATGGCAGCTGTAGATATGGGTAGCATCGATACGAACCGTCTTTTTACTGTCTAAAGACAACGCCGCAAGCTCCGAAGGCATTCTGCCGGGAACCGACTTCAACTGCTTTCCGAGCAAAACGGATTCGTCTGTATCGCAAATCTCGACAAACGCCCCGTTGACATGTGAAATGCGGCCTTCGAGGTCAAGAATCGCAATTCCAACCGGGGAGGCCTGGATAATAAGGTCGAGAAAATGGTCCTGTTCACGCACCCGCAGACGTTCATCCTTGAGGCGGACTATCATCTCGTTGAAAAGGCTGGCGATGCGGTCGCTCACCGGCTCGCCGGTGGCACGCAGACGGTTGTTGAAGTCCTGCGACGCCATTATGTCGAATCCGTTACATACCGTGCGCGAGGGCATCATCACGCCGCGGTAAAGCAGCACAAGAGCCACCACCGACAGGGCCAGCATCGACACCAGCAGCCATGAGAATCTCCCATACGCCACGATTCCGACCATCTCACACGAAATCACGGAGATCGTAACCGCCCAGAACAGCACTTTCGGCCTCATCATATCCCTTTTCTTCCTTCTTCCGGGACATTGAAGTCCTTCCCGGAGATATTGTATTTTTCCATGCGGCGATAGAGCGTCTGACGCGTTATACCCAATGACAGTGCCGCTTTCGACATATTGCCGCCACTGGCCCTGATAGCCTGCCGCACAGCGTGTGATTCTATATCTTCAAGCGAAGAGAGCGGCACCTGCGGTGCCTCATCATGCATGTTTTCGCACTGACGGTCGATATCCTCAACTCCAATTACCGCCGTCTGCGCCGTAATCATGACACGCTCCACCACATTGCGCAGTTCACGGATATTACCCGGATAAGGGAGCCGCACAAGACGCCGCATGGCTTCGGCCGAGAATTCGGGAACCGTCACGCCGCTCTCCCTGCAATAGTTTGTGGCGAAATGACGCACCAGCGCCGGAATGTCATCGCGACGCTCGCGCAGCGGCGGAAGCCGGAGCGTGACAAGATTTATACGGTAATAGAGATCCTCGCGGAATGTGCGCTCACGGACCATGCCTGGAATGTCGGCGTTGGTGGCGCACACCACCCTGATGTCGACCTTTCTGCTGCGGGACTCTCCCACCGGCTCGAAAGTATGCTGCTGCAACACGCGCAGTAGCTTCACCTGACTCGCCTGATCAAGATCCCCTATTTCATCAAGAAACACGGTTCCTCTGTCGGCAAGCTCGAACCGTCCCTTTCTGGCGGCCACGGCGCCTGTGAAAGCCCCCTTGACATGCCCGAACATCTCGCTCTCGAAGAGCGACCTCGGTATCCCGCCGAGATTCACCATCACGAAAGGATTGTGGCAACGGCGCGAATTGGCATGTATAGCCCGTGCTATCAGCTCCTTGCCGGTGCCGTTCTCACCGAGAATCAGCACCGGGGCATCGGTTGGAGCCACCCTCTCGACTGTTGATAGAATCTCGAGCAGACGTGGATTCTCGCCAATAATTCCACAACGGTCAAAACCAGAGGTCCGGCCGGAACCGGAATCCGTCACCCCGGCAGCCGGGCGAAGACTCAGAGCCGTCGCCACGCGTTGGAGAAGCACCCTGTTGTTCCACGGCTTAGTGATGAAATCATAGGCGCCGGCGCGCATTCCTTCCACAGCCAGTTCAATACTTCCCCAGCCCGTTATGAGCATGACAGGGAGGTCCGGAAGATGCAGACGCAGACGGCGGAGAAGACTCAGGCCCTCCACGCCACTCGTGGTTCGGGAATAATTCATGTCTATTATGGCAAGATCCACGCCTCCCTGGCGCACCGCCTCCATCACCCCTGCCGGATCGGAGGCACAGGCCACTTCGTAGCCTGCCCGCTCCAGAAGGAGTTTCAGCGACATAAGTATGTTTCGGTCATCGTCCGCTATAAGAATCATTCGGATGTGGTCAAATTAATTTTTATAAAACGTTTCTTATTACTGATTTATTTTTGCGTTCCCTGGTTCATTGGCGCACCACGCTCTCGAAATCCGCGTCGATGCCGGAATCTTTCACGAAGTCCCAGAGCGTGACGCTGCGGAGCTGGTAGGTGTAGTACCAGTAGAGATAAAGCCGGTCTATGTACTGGCGGAGAGCCTCATCCTTGCTCACGCGAGAGTCGTTGAGGTCCAGCGTGGAGATCTTTCCAATGAGATAGGTCTGCACATTGGAGTCGTATCTGGCGAGGGCGATATCACGCGCCCGAGAGCCTATCTCCACCTGACGGCGCTGATTGCGGCAGCGCTCCACCAGCACATACAGGTCCTGCCCGAACTCCATGGCCTCCCGGCGGAGACTGGCCTCTGTAAGACGGCGGTTGCTCTCGGCCACCTTCACGCGTCCGCGCCGCTTTCCCCAGTCGAGAATCGGTACGCTCACGCCCACCTCCACCACGGAATTGTCACGTAGACCCGATGTACGGTAGGCACCGGCAAAGTCGGCGGCATTTCCGGTGAAACCCACCTGAGCGAATAGCGAGATCTCGCGCATCGCCCCTTTCGCGGAGGCCACCGCATAGTCAGCCTCCAGCTGACGACGGCGCATGCTGCTCGCAAACTTGTTGCGCGACATAGCCTTATCGTATGCTTCGGCGTATGACACATCCACATCCGGCACCGAATCGGGCAGCACGGGAACAATCTCATCATGTTCCCCATAGTCCAGAAAAGCGCGGAGTTCGAACATGCCGGACCTAAGCGCGCTCTCCGAATCGGTGAGTGCGGAGCGTGCGTCGAGAAGGTTCAGCTCCATCTGAAGCAGATCATTACGCGATATATGCCCCATCTCCCGCTTCTCTACTGCCACGCGGTAGAGTTTCTCGGCATTGGAGAGGTTGGAGAGGGCTATCGAATGGTTTTCGCGCGCCATCAGCAACGAGAAGAATAGACTCACCGACTTCATGGCCACCTCCTCGGTGGCCGACAGGTATGCGGCTTTCGCCTCCTCGTAGCGCACCGGCTCTATGCGGCGGTTCCAGCGGATATGGTTGGTTCCGAACACCGGCTGGCTCAGAGTGAGCGCCACCGGAATGGACATGAAGCGGTTGTAGGCTCCGGAACCGAACTGCCGCATGAAGTCGAGCGAGGTCGAAAGTGACACTTTTCCGCCTGTCAGCCAGATGTTCTGCGAGAGCGACAGCTCACCGGACACATCTAAATAATTGTTGCGGACAAAAGAATAGTCACCGGCATCGTTCATGTATGGAGAATACTGACGTCGGTAGGAAGGCACCGTGGCGGTGAACGAAATCTCGGGCAGGAGGTCGGCGCGGTATGAGCGGTATTCCCAATAAGCGCCCTGCAACTCTGCGAGAGCGGCCGCTGCGTCCACGCTGTGACTCCTGGCCCGGGCCACGGCCTCCGGGAGAGTGAGACGAATCTCCTCTCCGCGGAGGACCGCCGCCATAACCAATATAACTAAAACCTGTATGAGAAACCTGTTCATAATATAAGAGAGTGGAAAATCATTCTTCCTTCAGGGCTTCCGCAGGATGAATCCTCATCGCCCTTGAGGCGGGGAACCATGCGCCGAGCAGTATGGACAGCGTCATCACCAGGAATGTCAGCGCGCCGGATATCCAGAACACCTCCTGTATGGAGAGCCGCGACCCGTTCATGAGCGACATATTCCTGTAGAGCAACAAGACATCGAGGAGTATGGCCGGAATGGTTGCAATGACGAGGAGCAGCATGCTCTCGGAGAGAATCCGGCGGAAAATGTCGCCACGTGTCGCTCCGGTGACACGGCGGAGCGCTATCTCTCCCTCACGCTGACGGATCCGGAACCAGAATGTGCCAAGTATGCCGAGGAATATTATCATCAGCAGGAAAAACATGCAGGCAACGAACAGATTGAACCTGGTGTCATGTTTGGCCGACACATCCTTCCTTTTCGCTTCGAGATTGACCGGAGTCTTGAGAAACACGTTCCCCGATGCAAGGGTAGGCTGACTCTGCAACGATTCCAGAAATCTCTTCCCGGTACCCGGCCTCACCTTTATCACGAGATTGCTGTAAATGGCGAGATTGCCTCCGGCGCCTTCATTGACAGGCAATATCATCATGCCGTTCCGATGCGGTTCATATTGGAACCTGCGCATGAAGGAGGATATTGCTCCGATTCGCCGGACTGTCACACCATCTTCTGTTTCCGACACATAGTTCTGACCGACGAGTCGTCGGACATCGTAGGGCTTCTCCTCCTCTCCGAACACATAATCGGAAATAACCACTTCCCCGCGCTCAAGGGCCGCCTTGACATCAGCCGCTGAAAAACCGCTGCTGCCTTCGAGACCGAGAATTTCAGCCGCCTCGGGCGACATCTGCCGCATATTGAAAAAATACCTCAGAGAGTCACCGTTGACAACGAATTCCCGATAATTACCTATGTAATTGAGGGTGAACGGAATTCCATTCTGTACAAGACCGGCTTTCTCCACATATTGATTTCTGCGGAGGGCAGCCGTAACGCGGCGTATGTCGCGCGAGATAAATTCCGCCTTCCTCTCTCCGTAGTCCACATAGCCGGGCGACTCCTCGTTTAACTCCGAATATGACGCCACATATATGTCATCCACCGGACCAATGCCCATCGGGCGGGTCTTGAGTTCGATGTTGCAGACAACGTTCATCATAACCACTACCATGGCTACCGACACCACCACCAGCTCAAGAATCAGCCAGATATTGTCGCGCCATTCATTGCACATCTGTTTGATAAGTTTTCTTTTCATAGTCAGTCGTGTTTACCGGAAATAGCTTCCGCAGGATTCTCCCGCGAGGCTTTCCATGCGGGCAGGATAGTGCTGAGTATATTGAGGACAAGGCAGAAAAATGCCGCCATACCGAGAGTTTCCCAGTTAAAAATCAGCGAGAACGAGGGGCCGCCCTTTATAAGCTGCCATGTTCCGGCATTTTCCATTGGAAAGAATGTAGTGATATAGAGTTTGCAGAACAAGAGGCTGAAGAGCACTCCTGCAACGGTACCGGCTACTGTCATCACGAGATTCTCGACGAGGAACTGCCCGAGAATGTCGCGACGTGTGGCTCCGAGGGCGCGGCGCACCCCGATCTCTGAGACGCGACGACGCAGACGGCTCCTGGTCATACTGCTGATGTTCATGGCGGGGAGCAGCAGAAGCACGGCATAAATATACCATGTGCCCATCCTGGCGCTGTCCGGGTCCGGATCATTGTTGTTGCCGTTATTGCCTATGTATTCGGCCAGCGTGAAGGGTTCCTGATGATAGATGAGGCTGCTCCCCTCCTCGCCAAGCTTCTTGTTTAACCGCTCATAGCGGGCCTTTACCTCTCTCTTCACCAGCGGGATAACTTCTTTAGATTCCAGTTCCATCAGAGGAGTCGTATTTCCGACAAATTCGCTGTACTCGTTCGGAGTATCCTTCCGGTAAGGAACCCAGACGTCGGAATGGGCGAATGTGAAGAAGGGACTCACATCCTCGACCACTCCAGTCACCCTGTATGGAAGCTGGTTTATATAAATGGTGCGTCCCCGGACCTCGTCATCATTGAAAAGTTCGCGGGCGCGGCTCATCGCAATCACCGCCACGCGGCTTCCGCTCTCCACATCGCCGGCGGTGAAGGGATGTCCGGACTGGAATCTGATGCCGAACATCTTCCAGTAAACGTCATCCACTCCTCTGACACTCATCTCGGTCACTATCCGGCCGTCTGAGCCTACATCCTTCGTCTCCGGAGCATTGGTGAAGGACAGATATTTTATACCCTTGACTTTAGAGTATAATTTTTTAACGCCCGTGTCAGAAAGCAGACTGGATATAGATCCGTTTTCAAAATGAAGATCCACACCGAAGCCCACCATCATGCGGTCACGATTGTCTTCGGGAGGGGCCGGTACGAAACTGACACGGTCCACCGTGAAAAGCACCATCACCATGAATATGGCGAGGGCGGTCCCGCCCACCGAGATCCACATTACCAGCGGCTGATGGCGCATCTCATACCATATCTGACTGAAATATCTTCTCATATTCTGTTTGTTCGTCTTATAGGTTTCATTCAAATTATCTGGCGCCCATCGAGGAAATGAATCACACGGTCGGTTTTCGACGCCTGTTCCTCGTTATGAGTCACCATCACGATGGTGCGTCCGTCGGCACGGTTCAGCTCATGCAGGAGAGCCATCACCTCGGCACCCATGCGAGAGTCGAGGTTTCCCGTCGGCTCGTCGGCGAGGATTATTCGAGGGTCACCCACGATGGCGCGTGCGATCGCCACCCTCTGACACTGGCCGCCCGAAATCTGCGACGGAAAATGCTTCATGCGGTGACTCATGCCAAGCCGTTCCAAAACCTCCCTGACGCGGCGGTCACACTCTGCGGCCGAGACCCCGGCACGGTATATCAGCGGCAATGCCACATTGTCGGCCACATTGAGCGACGGTATCAGATGAAAGCTCTGAAACACAAATCCGATGTTGCGGTTACGGAATTCAGACATCCCGGAATCCTTCATCCCGGCAGTGGAGCTGCCGAGCAGGTCCACTGTCCCTTTGGTGGGATTGTCAAGAAGTCCGATCAGATTGAGCAGCGTGGACTTGCCACATCCCGACGGACCCATAACGCTTACAAATTCCCCCTCCTCCACCGTAAGGTTCACGTTCTCAAGCGCCACCGTCTCGATCTCTTTTGTACGGTAGATTTTCTCCACCCCTTCAAGTTTTATCACATCCATAGCTATATGCTTATGATTTAAACAGTTGATTTTAATTCACTATTTGTTTTTGATTTTTATATGTCGGCTGTTTTTAAAATCTTTCGGATCGTCGGCAAGTATTCTCTCGCCCTCTTCAAGTCCGGCTACCACCTCGACGGCATCGAAGCTGCTGTCGCCAAGTTTTACCGTCCGGAGTTCATATTCGTTCTCTTCCGTCCCGACATACATCAGATATTGTCCTTTTCCCTTATAATAGTTTCCGTTGGGAATATATAGCACATCGGGTATGGAGTCGTGGACCACTCCCAGTTCGCAGCGGCGTCCGGAGCGCAGATGTGAATCGGCATCGTTGTCGAGCGTTACGGTGAAGCGCACCACCCCTCCCGACGCAAGGGGAACAATGTTGGCCACCCTTCCACGGATAAGCGCACGGCCTATCCTGACATTTACCGCCGCACCTATCCCTAATTTGTCGGCATCTGCCTCAGGCATCTCTCCTTCGATGCGGAATCTGGACAAATCGGAAATCACGGCTATCTTCTCTCCCTGGCTGACAGTGGATCCTATCTTGGTATTTAGGTATGTCACAGTGCCCCGGCGCGGGGCGGTGACGCGGGCATTGTCAAGGGTACGCCGCATCTGGGCGAGGTTCTTGTCGAGAATGGAGCGCTCGAGATTACGTCCTTCGGCACTGGCCCGGTGCGTCTTGCGCAGATTGTCAAGCTGACTGCGCAGCTGGTCGAGTTCGAGGCGCGATATGCGCCATGCCAGCTCTGCCTGGCGGATTCTGTCACCGGTGCCGCTCCCGATGCTGTCGAGTTTCCGTTCGTTCTCCATCTCGACCCGGAGCCGCTCCGTCTGGATCTCCTTGCTCTTTATCTTCATCTCGAGACTCCCGCGCTCGGTACTCTCCCCGAGCCGTCCCCGTTCCTCCTCGGAAATCTTGATCGATCGTTCGTCCGAAAGTTTCTCGTATGCCACGCGCTCGCTGTATGTGTCGAGCACAAGAAGCGCTGTCCCCGCTTCCACCACGTCCCCTTCGCGGACGCACGCCTCCATTATCACCGAGGTCACCGGAGAAACCATGATTTCCTCGTAGACCGGCACGATAAGCCCGGACGCCACAGCGGCAGTCTCTATGCTGCCGCGCTTCACGATCCCGGGAGTGACATCTGATTCATTGTAAGTCTTGCCGCCGGTGAATATAAGCGCCGCGGCCACGCCTGCCAGAACCAATACCGGCGCTGCGACAGACAGCGCCATCCGCAGTCGCCGCTTCCTTTTTGCCTCTTTAGATATTTCTCTGTCCATGCCAATGGCTTTACAATATTTGTTCCAATTTGGCATTTATCTGATTATGCGCATATTAGCATCAGACCACCTTGTCCGATTCCGTACAGTTGGTACTTATTCGGACACCACTCCGTACAATCGGCCCGTACAGAAAGTCCGTAAATCCTCTCAACCGTTGCATCCCGCATCCGCTGCCAATATTTTAAAACTCTATCGCATCATTACAGTTATAAGCCTGATACACAAAAGGAAAGCCCGCATCGATTGCGGGCTTTCCACGATTCCACTATAAACTATATCTAACTAAACTTACCATGTTCAAACTTTCTCGCGAAACCTTGGACATTCTATCCATATTGCTTTGTATCTTTAAAACAATGCCAATGATGCCCGGTTAACTTTTTTCACCTATTTTACACCCATTTAATATCTTTTTACCATGAACGATGATTTGCAGCATATCCTTAACATTTCAATGCCTTCAGGAAACCCGACATCCTGCGCTCCGCAGTTAGTCGGGGATTATGTCCATCGCCGTTTTTCTCGCCGCAAGCCTTCTGCGGATATTGCGGACGAGTGCGAGCCCGAGAAGCGGTAACGCCACTCCAGCGACTGTGTAGAGAATCCAGAATAAGTCTTCGTGGTTACGGTAGTGTATCACCATGTGACATCCTATCTGGGCCGGATCAAGTCCGTACCACCATATTTTCAGGGCACTCACCGGCTTGAACGATATTATGTGGAAGATGAAGATGTACAGCGTGTTGTTCCCGATATGCACAAGCGTGCGCCTGATGATCCCCGCAGAGGAATCTACCAATACAGATATATGGTGGGTAAGGAGAAATCCGGCAATCCCGGTCAGCGGCAGTGTGAGCACATCGCGGAGCTGCCCCCTGTTGTTCATGCCGCAGAAATGGTTTGCGGCCGCCACGCACAGGATGGCAAGACATATCAGAGAGAGCCACCATCTATCTTTTATTGCCGGTTCGAAGCGGCGGTAAAGCACGCCGGTTCCGAAGAAAAACATACCCCATATTTCTCTCAGTCCACCGTTTGGGATAACAGGTATTTTAAGCCCGCAGCCGAGACGGAACGCCTGGAATGCAAGGGCGGCAACACAGATTGCGGACACAGTGATTTCAGGACGCCATCCAGCTTTGGAATCAAGCAAACGATATATCACAAGGAATAGGATACTTGCCACAAGAAGTCCGCGGAAGAACCAGAACGCACCCGCCATAAACTCATCGTAACCGCTCATCGAGGTAAATATCAGAATGAGTCTTTGCACGAAATCCGAGGGCGAATATGGATGTGTCACCCCACCCTGCCAGTTGCCGTACTGCTCGTTTAGTATCCCGAAATGAAAGAAGACATTATGCAGCACAAGGAAAAAAAGACTCCATTTCACGAAAGGCACATAAAGTCCTTTGAACCTTTTCGCGCAAAACGCCCAAGGGTCGGCAAGATATTTCCGCGAAAAGAAATAACCTGCCGTTATGAAGAAGAGCGGCATGTGGAACACATAGATGAAGTTAGAGAGAATGGTCGGGAGTTCGGCATGTCCTGCCACCATCAATATGATTGCGATTCCCTTGCAGATGGAAATCACGGTGTTTCGAGGAGCTGCCGCCACCGCATTTAAAGTCGTCATGATAAGTTTTATTGTTAATGGATATGGTGAGACCTTTGCTTGTTTTGTCATCGCAAGCGATACGTCACAGTTGTAAAAACAAAGCGCGGAGAGATGGTCTTATCTCCCCGCGCCAGGTTTATTCAGACCGCCACATATCAAAGCAGTGGTCAGATTTGTCAATAGGGTGCGTCAGTTCGCTTCCACAGTCTCTACATCGAGAATCTCCTCGGGACTGTCAGTGAGCTGCAGACTGGCGAGCTCGTCTTTGTTGGCCACGATCAGCTTCTGGTACTCACGTAGGCCGGTTCCGGCGGGAATGAGGTGTCCGCAGATCACGTTCTCTTTCATACCCTCGAGCGTGTCGCTCTTGCCGTTGATGGCAGCTTCGTTGAGCACCTTGGTTGTCTCCTGGAAGGATGCCGCGGAGATGAAGCTTGACGTCTGGAGCGCGGCGCGAGTGATTCCCTGCAGAATCTGTTCCGAGGTGGCGGGCACAGCGTCGCGTACCGTCATTATCTTCTTGTCGTTGCGCTTGAGCACAGAATTCTCATCGCGAAGCTTGCGCTGCGTTATGATCTGACCCTTGAGGTAAGTGGTGCTGTCACCGGCGTCGATGATATACTTCTTACCCCAGATATAGTCGTTCTCCTCCATGAACTCGCGCTTGTCGACCACCTGCTGCTCGAGGAAGCGTGTGTCGCCGGGATCGAGGATGTTGACCTTG
>DERZ01000026.1:0-11248 GCA_002361155.1 Porphyromonadaceae bacterium UBA3327
TTTAAGTCCCTCGTGTCTACCATTTCACCATTTCTGCGGTTTTGGACAGAGAATTCTCGCATTTTCCGTCAGTGTGGACCGCCACCTTGCGGAGACGGGTTTACAATGCAAAATTAAGAAAAAATATCCTAAAATGCAAATTTAACTTTTATTATATCCGGTCTGCAATAATTTTGCAGGGGTGGCTGCTAACTTTGCGCGGTAAACGATAAAAACTTGCAGATTATGACAGCATCATCAGGCATACGCATGTCTTGTTCCCCGACATTGAAATCCCATCCGGCACCGTCAGGAACGGGTCGTTCCATCTGTTATGGCGACCGGCTTTACGCGCGCCTTGTGATGGGCGGCCGCACGGTGGTCGAGTTTATGATTTCCCGCGTGAGCGATTTCTCCGAGTTGCTCGGCGAGCTTCGCCGTCAGACGCGCGGTTGTCGCGGTCTGGCGCGGCTCTACGTGCGCAACGTGTCGCGCGGCTGGAGCATGGAGCGTCCGCTCATGCTCTATCGCGACGCTTTTCCCTCAGGGATTTAGCAGGTCCTTGTTGTAGTAGTCGAGAATTTCGTTGGCGGCGCGCAGCGCTTCTCTGGCGCGGCTTTCCGGATTGATCCTGATGGCCTCCAGATAGTCGTTGATGGCTTTGCTCCGGTTTCCCGCGCTCCAGTAGCGGAGGCCGCGTATGGTCAGCGCGTCGTCATCCCCGGGATTGGCGGCGATATATTCGTCGAGCATTCCTATCGCCTCCTCGCAGGAGGCCGCTTTTATCTTCTCTTTCAGTGTAGTGTCCATGGTTCTTTCTTTTTTTTGACATTTTGCGGTAACATACTCTAAAGTATTGCCGCTCTAAAGTATTATTCGGCGGGAGTGCACTTCCTCGTTCATGAAAAGCGAGGCGAGTGAGTCGAATCTTTCCTCGCTTTCCGTGGTAAGGAATTCCACCCTCCCTCCTTTTAAACACTTTTCTTCCATTTCCGGATGACGGCGCAGATAGTCTGCGAGACTTTCCGCCACGATTTCTCCCTGCGGAAGTATCCTGATGCTGTCCCTCACATACTCCCTTATCTTGGGAAGCAGCAGCGGATAGTGGGTACATCCCAGCACGATAGTGTCTATCTTCGGGTCGCTGTTCAGAAGGCTGTCCGCGTATTTCATTACGAAATAGTCCGCTCCCGGTCCGTCGGCTTCCCCGGCCTCGACAAGGGGCACCCACATAGGGCATGCCATCTCGGTTATGTGTACCCCGGGCCACAGTTTCGCCATTTCCAGCCTGTATGAATGGCTGTTGACGGTTCCCGGCGTGGCGAATAGTCCCACGTGACGCGATTCGGTGATGTTACCCAATATTTCCACGGTGGGACGGATCACTCCCAGTACGCGGCGTCCGGGGTAACGCTCCGGCAGTATGCGCTGCTGTACTGACCGCAATGCCTTGGCCGACGCCGTGTTGCATGCGAGTATCACAAGATGGCATCCCCGTGCAAACAGGTTCTCCACCGCTTCGCGGGTGAAGTCGTAGACGATGTCGAAGCTCCGGTTGCCGTATGGCGCCCGGGCGTTGTCGCCCAGGTACAGATACTCGTATTCCGGGAGGCGTCTCCTTATTTCTTTCAGTATGGTAAGTCCCCCGTACCCGGAGTCGAACACTCCGATTTTTCCGGGCTTCTCGTTTGGTGTGCTCATTGTCTGTCAGGTATGCTTGTTGCGGCGGGAGGCGGTCTGTCTCCCCGTAGTGCAAAATTACAAAAAAATATTTAATTTTGCATATCGGATAACATTACGCCGGAACCGGACGGTACCCGGCGTACAGAACTTTCATCAGATGGATAACCTTCGCGACATTGAAGTGACGCGGATTGAATCGCTCGACGATTCCCGCATAAGAGTCTACAGCCGGCTTACCGAAGCCCAGCTGTGCGACGGTCTGCACACATCGGAGAGAATCTTTATAGCGGAGAGTCCTAAGGTGATTCTCACGGCTCTCGAAGCCGGTTACCGCCCTCTTTCACTGCTGTGCGAGGACCGGCATATCTGTGGTGACGCGGTGCCGATAATAGAGCGTGTGCCGGAGTTGCCGGTCTATACCGGTGACCGTGATCTTCTTGCGGGAATCACCGGTTATCGCCTCACCCGGGGAGTGCTCTGCGCGATGCGCCGCCCGGAATTGCCGACGGTCAGTCAGGTGTGTGCCGGAGCAGGCAGGGTAGTTGTGATCGACGGAGTGTGCGACACCACCAACATCGGCTCCATCTTCCGCTCGGCGGCAGCTCTCGGCATCGACGGCGTGTTGCTCACGCCCGGGTCGTGCGACCCTCTCAACCGCCGTGCTGTAAGAGTCTCGATGGGCTCGGTGTTCCTGATACCCTGGACTTGGCTGGACAGCGGTATCGCCTCTCTGTGCGGTCTCGGCTTTAAGACCGTGGCGATGGCGTTGCGCCAGGATTCGGTCAGACTCGACAACCCGGCGCTGACCGCCGAACCGCGTCTCGCCATAATCATGGGCACCGAGGGTGACGGCCTCGCCGATGAAACCATAGCCGGTGCCGACTACACCGTCTGCATCCCGATGCACCATGGTGTCGACTCCCTGAACGTAGCCGCCGCCTCTGCCGTAGCCTTCTACGCCCTGACCTGACTACGTTTGTGGAAAGGGGTCTTACAGTACAATTTTGCGGACAGCCGAAGTCTCTCCGCAGATTGCTTTGGCGATGTAGATTCCGCCCGGCAGAGCCGATGTCTCCAATACCGCTTTGTCACTGCTCCGAGTGCGGCCAATCAGCTTGCCCTCCAATGAATACAGTTCAAGCGATATTTCTTTGCCGTCGCAGACAGCCGAAACGGCATCTTCCGAATAAGTCAGAGTCAGCGGCTCCGTGGGTCTGACTTTATCTATTCCGCTGTATTTGCCGAGAAGCTGCTCGAAATCCGCTCTGGTAAACAATACCTCTCCGTCTTTCATGCAGGAGTCAATATACATTTCCACCCATCTTCCATTTGATGTCTCAGGGAATAAAAGAGGCCATGAATCCCCGTCGCATCCTATTCCCTCAATCTATACACCAGATTCCATCCAGTCTCCCCATCTGACATCAAGAACTTTCCGTTCAAGTCCATCGGAAGCCGTGGTGAACCGTGAGTCGATAATCTCCAGATATGTATCAGGATATACCTCAGACGGACCAATAAAGATGTCGAGTTTATCCCCTTTCTCGCAACTCATATCAAGAAGAAGGGCCATATTGGATTTAGATGCGATAAAAAGTTTCCCGTTCTCTTCATACAGATTCGTTCCCCAGGACTCTTCACCATCTCTTTCGACTATCGATACCTTTTTGCAGACCTTATCGTTAATCGTGATGTCTCCGACAATCATTACATCGTAATAAGCCGTGTCTTTCTCACCGGGTTTCATAGGTATTCGTTTCTCGACCATGACCCACGACTTTCCGTCCTCGAGAATCGGAAGATACTCCCGTTCGGCACCGACTGCCTTTGTCACGAAGAGCGTGGCTATAGCAGCAATGATGGCTATAAATCTGGTTACAAGTTTGTTCATGTCTATAATATTAAAAAATTCTATATATGCATTGCCGATCTTGTTAAGATGGAGGTCAATTATGTACCGTCCATGTTCCATGCAAGATATGGTTGTCGGTCTCTGTATGGTCCCCCCCCGGCGCTCTGCGCCGAGGGGAGTGCGCGCATGCAAACAGTCTGGTTACAGTGCGATCTTGCGAACCACAGAGGTCTCTCCGCAAGCTGCTTTGGCGATGTATATGCCGCTCGGAAGAGTCGAGGTCTCCAGCGAGGCTCTGTCATTGTTGCGAGTCCGGGCAATCAGTTTCCCCTCCAGCGAATACAGTTCCATCGACACTTCGTTCCCGTTGCAGACAGCCGAAACCGAGCCGTCAGAATAAGTCACCGTCAGAGACTCCGACTGTACTGACATCTCAACCCCCGTATGTCTATTCCTGATTCTGTCAAAATCAGATTTAGTAAACAATACCTCGTCATCTTTCATGCATGATTCCATAAACGTTCCCTGATAATTTAAAGTAATTGGAAATGATGTCATCGTCTCAAAGTCAATGTTGAATCCTATCCCCTCCACCCATACACCCAGCGACCATCCGACTGTCAGGACTTTGCGGGTCAGTCCATCTGTCGTGGTTATTATTTCTGAATCACGCACCTCAAGATATGTTTCATCAAAATTACCGTAGGCATCATAGATTGGGATATTGTCTCCCTTTTCATAATTCATGTCAATAAGCGGGAGAAAGCAATTCCAACCCTCGGCATATAGTTTCCCATTTTCTTCATATTGAACTTTTGTACGAGGATTTTCTCCGTTTATTCCGGAGACAGTCAATTTTTTGCATGGCTTGTCGAGAACTATAGTGTCGCCGACAACTCTCGTTTTATAATACACAGTGTCATAATACCATCCGAGATCCGTATCATTCTTAAGATAAACAGTGCCGTACACCCATGTTTTGCCATCTTCAAGAACCGGAAGATATTCACGCCCTCTGCTTTTGGCCATTGAGCTGCAGAGAAGAACCATTACAGCAACTATGGTTACCAATATTTTAAAACTTTGTTTCATGATATTATTCTTTTGAATTGATGATGGTGACTTTTGCTCCCTTTTCAATTTTCGTTCCGGACTCAATTATCGTGGTCCGAGCCTTAACTTTTGTAACAGACCCGTTTGAAAAAAATTACAGGTCCATTATCAATCAGAGGCGTGACATCAGAACCTATTTTTATATCAGGCCACACAAATGAGAAGATAAAATAATACAGCATGTGGGTTATCTGACCCACATGCTGTATGGGTTCAGCGAATCAGTTTACAGTACAATCTTGCGGACAGCAGTGGACTCACCACTTGCCGCTTTGGCAATGAATATACCGCCAGGAAGCTCCGAGGTCTCCAGCGAAGCTTTGCCTTCGTCACTATGAGTCCGGGCAATCAGTCTCCCGTCCAACGAAAACAGTTCCAGCGATACTCTGTTATCGTTGCAGACAGCCGAAACAGAATCTTCCGAATAAGTCAGAGTCAGCGGCTCCGTGGGTCCGACTTTATCTATTCCGTTGTATTTGCCGAGAAGTCGATCAAAATCCTCTTTAGTGAACAAAACCTCGCCATCTTTCATGCAGCAATCAATATACGAATATATCACAATGCTGTTCCCGGGTATCGGGAATAATGTGAGCCAAATGTCTCCATTGCATCCTATGCCTTCTACCCATACTTCCGTGCCATCAACTCCTGACTGATGAGAGTATCCATCCGTCACATCAAGAACTTTACGGTCAATTCCGTCTGTGGTCGTGACGCTTCCGGAGTCACGGATTTCAACAAAATAGTCAGGGATTACTTCTGGTGGATAGTCATATCCGGTTTGAATGGGTACTTTGTCTCCTTTCTCTAATGTCATATCAATAAGTGGCACAAAACTATATATGCCATATCCGATGTAAACCACACGATTCAATTTGCCATTTTCTTCATACAGTATATCACTATATGAATTTGCTCCGTCTCTCCCAACTATCGATACCTTTTTGCATTGTTTATTACCCAATGTAGTATCTCCTACAACACTCACGTCATAGTAGGCCACATCCTTTTCCCCAGGGTACAAGGGCCTTCTCTTTTCGACCAATACCCACGACTTTCCGTCCTCGAGAATAGGAAGATACTCTTGTTCAGCACCGACTGCCTTTATCCCGCAGAGCGTTGCTATAGCTGCAATGATGACTATTAATCGGGTTATTTGATTCTTCATGATTTAATGCTTTTTTGAGTTGATAATAGATACTTTAGCACCCTTATTAATCGTTGTGCCCGGACCCATTATAGTAGTCTCAGATTTGATTTTGGTCGTAGACCCCTTATGAAAGATGGCAGGTCCCTCTTCTCTCAATGGAGTGACATCTGATCCAATCTTAACAATATTACCGACCATTTCAGTCATTCCGGACAAGGTCTCGTTCTGAATATAGCCCCTCACATCATGATACGGGACATAATTCTGTTTCGTCACGCAGATACTGAAATTAGATGGATAATCTGTCACATTCAGATTGCTGACATTATTCCAAACACGATAATATGAATCTCCATTGTCCCATGCACTCATTATACATATACGACAGCTATCCACTCCGGTCTCAACCCTTAGTTCACCATCAAGTTCTTGTACTATTGATTTACTAAACCTTTGCGGATTAGTAGTAAAGATTGGCATTTCAGGATCTCCTATAGGGTTTAATCCGAATTGTAACCATCTTATAGGACTATTAGTAGCATGACTTCGATTTACTAGTGCCAATTTTGCAGCAGCTGTTAAAACCCCAAAGTTGGATTCAGGAAATTCATCGGAAAACAGTCTTTTGTAAAAGTGGCTTTCATATAGAAGCGAGGGACCCAGATCGACGGACAGACGATAGCTCCATCCTTCTCTGGAACATCCAAAATATGCGATTACTCCGCTTTCTGGATTACGAATAAGGCTTTCGCTTAAACACGGATCATAAAAAGAATCAAATGCGTTTGTGTTGCAAGCCGTAGTTGTAATGATAGTAGACGCACAATTATTCTGACGACTTCCATTCTCTGATGTATAATATTGATTATCATCTTCCATTTTCCATAAATTCACACCTCCGTGTGTAATCATATCAATAAAAGAGTATCCATTGGATATTTGTTCTGATAAATTTGACACAATGACATTATAGTTTTGAGCTCCAGGGAAATCTGTATAGGTGTCATAAAATCTATATAATTTGCCCGGCCAATAAGGTTTAATATAATTATTATAGAGTTTCTCTCCGTCTACTTCTGAATCACTTCGACCATCAATGTCATGGCTACGCTCGACTCCGCACATGAGCATATTATTATTCCATTTTGGATTTTGCTCGTATTTGAGTAGTTTATATACGAAAGCGTTTACATCCAGTGATGTTCGTACAGGGATTCTGGTGACATATATGGATGGTTCCATACCGATTCTATCATGTCCCTCACCATATATTCCGTTCCCATTGGCATCCCATTCAAAATTCAGCCCAAAGCAAGCATAGTATAAATCGGTAGGAATTGTATCATTTCGATATCCGGAAGTATTAGGTTGGCTGACCTCTGCAAAACATTTTCGTACGGGGACTACAGTATCATCCCCTCCAAGCAATGCGTACCGTAAAGAGTTGTTTTGATACAAGTCGTACAGACATTTCTTAATCCGGAGCTGACTCGAAGCACCCTGATATTTTGAATCAATCTCTTCCGTAGTTATTATCTTTGACTTCAGCCCCTTGGCGAGTTTCCAGTTGACAAGGGGAACAAAGGAGGGCTTCAGCTCCTCGTTGGTGATAACCACATAATCGATTTTTTCCTGACCGTCGGATACGCCGGAAGACGCGGAGCGCATTGCCGGCATCCTTGAGACGGCATCCTTGTTCGCGACTATGCTCTTCACCACGTCCCGGTCGGCGAAAGTCATGACACCGATTTCATTGGCGCCCCTTTCGGCTGTTCTTACCGACAGCTGGATCGAATCTATGAAATAGAGCTTTTGACCCGCCGCGTCATAGACGAACGGTGTGGTTATGAAATGGACGATCGACAGGTCGCTCCACTGTGTGCTCAGTGAATAGAAGCAGTTGGAGGTCGGATAAGACTTGTTTTCATACGTCACTACCCTTGTCGGTATGTTTTCGACGCTGCCGTCGGTCGGCACTGGAATGGGGCCCGGTGCGATTCTGACATTGCTCCGGATCAGTCTCTTGGAATAGCTGATACTTGAGGAGGCGTATTTTCTGGTACCGGGAATGGCTATCGAGAAGGAGCGCTGAGGCAGACCAGGCTCGTCAGGTGAGGAATAGGAGACATCTCCGTCGACCGCGCCGATGACAATGTTCCCGTTTTCGTCGTATGAGAACGTGTAGTCGCTTTCCGAAAAGCTGACGGTGTGGTTCTCCGTGGTCACGGCACCTTTCGCCGCAAGAGAAAAAGCCGCAAGCATGAGGCATATTATTGTTGTTTTCATTTTGGACGATATAAATGGTGAAACATCATTTGATCTTACTGGCTGGGGAATTCCCGTCAGTCAGTCAGAATCATGCGCTTCGAGTCTATCTCCACACCGTCCAGAATGAGCGCGTATATGTACATTCCCGGCTGCAGCTCGCAGCCGTCAATCCTGACATCTACGTAGCCTCTCTCCGATATATCGCGGTGCATGCGCTGCGCTCCGGTGAGGTCGTAGATACACAGCATGGCATTTCCTGTCGCCTCGGGAATCTGGCATCTGATGACAGTCTCGGCGTTGAAAGGATTGGGACTGTTCTGCGACAGACTCGCGACAGTGCCGGATTCGAGACCGTCCGCCGAAGCCGGACTTTTCTTCATCCCGTTCCCTCTTAGCATTCCAATCTCCTCGGTCTGTCTTGCGACAACCCCTTTCAGCTCCTTTACCGCATCCACAAGGATCGGAATGAAGCCCTGATAGTCGATGCTGAGGTATCCCTCCTCGTTCTCGTAGACGAGGTCCGGGAACAGTTCCCTGACTTCCTGCGCGATAAAGCCGTATCTGAGATTTGACGTCTCATCGGCGGACAGTCTGGCGGCCTGAGCCGGAGTTTCCCCGGACAACGCTGACGCGGGGTCCTTCATCCTGTAGGTGACCGGATTCAGCTCCATGAATCTGTCGCCGACATCCTCCAGCTGTTCGACACCCTCTTTGTAGCGGACATCGGAAGAGGTGAGGTACTGGGGAGCCGACACGTTTACCTTGTAGGTGAACGAATTTGTCGAGCTCCTGCTGTTATAGACGAAAATCTGTCTGTCGCCGCAATATGACAGGAATCCTCCCTGGGAGTTGAGTCTCAGCATGGTGCTGAAAGTGCTGCCGGTGCCGATGCCGAACTCCTCGATGTTGGCTTTGCCCGTACCGAACGAAATCTTTCCACCGGACAGTTTGTATCCAGTTCCGTTTATGCCGAGGGTGGCTGTCGTGTCTGACAGGGCGATGCTGCCTGTGCCCGGTCCTACGGAGATGCCGAAAGGACTGGCCCCCGGAATGTAAAGACTTCCGTCGGCAAAAGAGCCGACCTGGACACTGCCGTTGCCGATTACCTGCAGTTGTGCAGACATTCCGAAAGAGAGGCTAATCGCCACTGTCGATAAAAGTAAATGTTTCTTCATAAGCTGAAAATTTGATAGTTGTTAAAATATGTCTTAAAAATCGTTAAAAGTTGCTTATATCGATTAATGCGACAAATATATATTAAAATACATTAAAAAGCAAGAAAAAGGATAAATATTTTTATGTGTGCAAGTCTTTATGTAAACAGTTGGTGAAAATTAAAGGCACTTGATTAATATTTGATACTCCCTGAAAACGGTCCGACCGCGCCGGATGTGTATCGGCGCGGTCGGACGGTATCTGGATTATTTGACGGCGATGGTTACTTTATGCCAAGCTTCGCTTTCACCTGGCCGGTGACATCCACTGTGGGAGCGGCGAAGTAGAGAGTCATCTGCGGGTTGTAGTCCTGGATGAGGCTGAATCCACCCTCCTTGCCTACAGACTCCACAGCGCTTTTGATCTTGGTGAAAATCGGACCCATCAGCTCCATCTGCATCTTCTGGAGATCCTGCTGTGCGGTCTGCTCGAATGTCTGCATCTTCTGCTGATAGTCGGTCAGCTCACGCGCCTTGCGGTCCTTGATGGCCTGAAGCTCATCCGGCTTCATGTTCTGATAGTCATCATAGAGACGCTTCATCTCTTCTCCAAGACGCGCGTATTCGTCCTCATACTTCTTGGATGCATCCGCTACTTTCTTCTGGGCCTCTGTCGTTTCCGGCATAGCCTGTATCACGGACTGGGTGTCGACAAGGCCGATTTTTGCGGCGGTCTGGGCACTTGCGCAGAACATGGGCAGAGCCAATGCCACTGCGAGTAGGATTTTTTTCAACATTTTATTATTCAAATATTAGATTAGATTTCAAATCTTTAAAAGTCACCCGGACGGTCCGAACCGGACGGAGACTGCAAAGTTAACATATTTATTTGGAATATCCCAATTTGGCAAGCACCTCGTTGCTTACGTCTATTCTCGGGGAGGCAAAGACGATGCTTTGCGACGACGCACGGTCGAACACCGCCTGATAACCTTTCTCCTCGGCGACGGCCTTCACCGCGTTGTACACATCCTCCTGGATAGGCTTCATCAGCGACTGCCGCTTTTTATAGAGTTCCCCTTCCGGACCGAAATAGGTATAGCGGAGGTCAGTGGCCTCTTTCTCCTTGGCTACTATCTCTTCCTCACGTTTCTTTTTCTGGTCGTCGGTGAGAAACACCATGTCCGACTGATAGTTCTTATACATGGTCTCTGCCTCTTTCGAAAGCTCGTTGACCTCTTTCTCCCACCGCTGGCTCACCTGGTTCAGCTGTTCGTTGGCCATCTCGTAGGAGGGCACGTTCCGGAGGATATATTCCATGTCGACAAGCGCGAATTTCTGGGCAGCCGCCGGAATCCATGCTCCGATGAGAAGCAACATGAGGATAAATGTCTTTTTCATCTTTTTTTCAGTTTTATATTATCTGTCTTGATAACGCGGCGGAACCGGCAGAAGTTTTTCACGCCGATCCTGTCACTTTTAACAGATAGACATGCAATTATGCATAAAGGTTTAAGTTAAAAAATGTTACGGCCCGGTGTCCGCAGCCGGACGGATGCCGGTTTAGAATTCCTGACCGAGTACGAAGTGCACCTGGCTTCCACCGCGGTTTCCCCATACCTTGTCGAAACCGTACGCCCAGTCGATGCCGAGGAATCCGAGCACGCTGAGGTAGACGCGCGCACCCACGCCGGCGCTCCGCTTGAGGTTGAAGGGAGAGAAATCGCGGATGTCGGTCCAGCAGTTTCCGGCCTCGGCGAAAGCGATGGCATAGATTGTGGTGGAGGGCTGCAGCAGGAAGGGGAAGTGGAGCTCTACGGTGAATTTGCCATAGGCGTATCCCTCATATCCGCTGGGAGTGAACTGGCCGTTCTCATATCCGCGCATCGAGATTGTCTCGGTAGCGTAGGTGTAGTTTCCGGTCATGCCGTCACCTCCGAAGTAGAATGTCTCGAAGGGGGTCTTGTAGTGCTTGGTCCAGGATCCGAGCAGACCGAAGTCGGCACGGGTCATCAGCACAAGTGTCCACTTGCCGTCGGGGTCGGTGAG
>DERZ01000026.1:11435-26731 GCA_002361155.1 Porphyromonadaceae bacterium UBA3327
GACCGAAGTCGGCACGGGTCATCAGCACAAGTGTCCACTTGCCGTCGGGGTCGGTGAGAGGAGTGAAAGTCTTGCTCTTGAAGCGGATCTTGTAATAGTCGATCCATCTGTACATCTCGGACCGCGCCGCCTCGCGCGACGCATAGTCCTTGTTGTTGTAGCTTGCCAGTTCGGAGAGTCCCTGCCAGTCCTTTCTGCCGAAGAGTGACGCGGGCGGAGTCATGGTAACGTCGATTGAGAAGGTCGATCCGCGGCGGGTATAGATAGGATTGTCAATGCTCGTTCTGGTCAGGTTGAGCCCCAATGTGAGCGCGTTCGACGTACCGTTGCGCATGTAATAGAGGTAATCCCAGTTCTTGAGGTAGTACCATCTGTAGGCGAGCTGGGCCTGGAACTGGAAGTAGTCGTCGGGCCAGCTGAGGCGCGTACCGAAGCCCACCGACACTCCCGCCATCTGCAACACCTTGTTAGGGTCGTATGCGTTCTGGATGGCGTAGTTGGAATAGTTGGTGTTGTAGGAATACTGGTTCCAGTAGGCATTCTGGTAGGCGGTGTTCCAGGTATCGTTGTAGAAGGCAGAGTTGATGCCGGTGGAGCGGCTGAAGTCTGCGGAGATGGAGAGGGAGTTGGGCCGGCTGCCTCCGATCCAGGGGTCGAAGAACGAGATGCCGTAACTCTGGTAATACTGGGCGTTGGTCTGCGCCGATATGGAGAACGTCTGGCCGTCGCCTCGGGGAATTATTCCCTTGTAGCTGTTCGGCTTGAACAGATTCTTCATCGAGAAATTGGAGAACGACAGCGCCAGCTGGCCGGTGATGCCGGTCTGTCCCCAGCCGAAAGAAAGCTGCACCTTGTCGTTGGCCTTCGATTCGAGATTGAATACGATGTCGACCGTACCGTCATTCTCGTTAGGTTCGGGGCGGATGTCCATGTTCTCCGGGTTGAAGTGGCCCGAGGCGGCTATTTCACGTGCGGAGCGCATCAGGTCGCTCTTGGAGAAAAGCTCGCCCGGGCGCACGCGCAGTTCGCGGCGTATCACTTTCTCGTAGAGCTGGTCGTTGCCGTTGATCACCACTTTATTCACGCGGGCCTGCGGACCCTCGATCACACGCATCTGCAGGGCGATCGAGTCGCCCTGTATTTTCTCCTCGATCGGGATAAGCTGGAAGAACAGGTAGCCGTTGTCGAGGTAGAGGTTCGACACGGCGTCGTCATCCTCGGTGGTGCGCTTGTTGAGCATCTTCTGATTGTAGACATCGCCGGGATACATGCCGAGATACGCGTTGAGCACGTCGGTCGGATAGACCGTATTGCCCACCCAGGATATGTCGCTGATGTAATACTTGCGTCCTTCGTCGACACCCACGAACACGTCGACCTTGCCGTCATCGTATTTCGCCACGGAATCGTATGTGATGCGCGCGTCGCGGTATCCCAGTTCGTTGTATTTCTGTATCAGACGGTTCAGGTCATCCTTAAAGTCGCTCTCCACAAATTTCTTCTGGCTGAATATTTTCAGGATGTCGCTGTTCTCGTTGGTTTTCTTGAAGGTGCGTTTCACTTTTTTGTCCGACAGCACCTCATTTCCCTCCACGTGGATCCTGTGGACCTTGACGCGGTTGTTGCGGTCCACCTTCACGTCGAGTATGGCATAGTTCTCCTTCGAAAGGTCGGGCTGCTGCGTGATCTTTACGCTTGCGTCCTTGAAACCCTTCTTGGCGTAATACTGTTCGATGATTTTTTTCGCCTGGGCTATGATATTGGGTGTGAGTTGCTGTCCCGACACCATTCCGAGTCGTTCGTTGAGATCCTTTTTCTCGCCGCCTTTCACTCCCTCGAAGCGCATCTCCGACATTCGGGGCTGCTGCTGCAGCGCTATTTCAAGCCACACCTTGTCGCCGGCGATCTTGTCGACGTTGATCTGGACTTTGGAGTAGAGGCCCTGTCGCCAGAATCTGCGCACCGCGTCGGTTATTGCCGATCCCGGGATGTCCACGCGGTCCCCGATTGAGAGTCCCGAATATCCGATCACGATGTAATCGTCGGTGTGTGGCACTCCGGTCACTCTTATTCCCGCTATCTCATAGTTCTTGGGGATAGGGGAGTAGACCACATCCGGATTGTAGAGTGTGTCGGCTGGAACTGCCGCCGGTTCCGTCGGGATGTCGAGGGCGGTGGCGGTGGCGGCCGATGCGATGGCCACTATGGATGTCAGCAATCTTCTGAAGGGTTTCATAGTTCTGAGTGGTGTGGGTCAGTTGTCGGCCGGCTCGGGGGAATCGTCCCTTACCTGGTCGCTGGTTTTGCCGAAACGGCGTTCGCGGTGCTGGTAGTCCTCAAGGGCCTTGACAAATTCTTCATGGTCGAAATCGGGCCAGAGCACGTGTGTGAAATATAGTTCGCTGTAGGCTATCTGCCACAGCAGGAAATTGCTTATGCGCTGTTCCCCTCCCGTGCGGATGAGCAGATCGGGGTCGGGAATTCCGCGGGTGGCGAGGTGCGACGACATCGTCTCCTCGGAGATATCTTCGGGTTTGAGCTGTCCTTCCGCCGCGAGAGCGGCGAGTTTCCGGGCGGCTTCCGTTATCTCCCATCGCGAAGAATAGCTGAGACAGAGACAGAGGTTGAGTCCGTCGCAGCCTCGGGTCTCCTCCACGCCGTGAGCCAGGCACCCGGCTACCTCCGGCGGCAGACGGTCGATCTCTCCGAGCAGCCGGATGTGGACGTTGTTGGCTTTAAGTTCGGGAGTCTCCTTCCTGATGGTCCATCCGATGAGATGCATCAGCGTCTCGACCTCTCCGGCGGGACGAAGCCAGTTCTCGGTGGAGAATGCGTAGAGCGTGAGGTACTTTATCCCCAGATCGGAGGCGAGACGGGTGATGCGGTTCACACTGTTCACCCCCTCGGCATGGCCTTCGGTGCGCTCGCGCATCCTGCTCCGGGCCCAGCGGCCGTTGCCGTCCATGATCACGGCCACATGGCGCGGTATGCGCCTCATGTCGAGCCTGCGGGTGTATTCTTCGGGATAGCTGTCCATTTCGTCAGTCTTTATAATGGCATACGGCGCACCGCTTGCTGAATTCGTAACTTATAGAGATCGTGAACGTGGAGTACCAGTCGGTATTCTTCATGAACTCGCTTTTTATGCCGTAGGGGTCGGAGAGCTGCTCTCCGTCGATGCGGTCGGTGAATGTCTTTTTCATCAGGAATTCGAGTCCGATATTCCAGCGCAACGACGGCTTGAACTTGAATCCCGCTCCGAGGGGGATGGTGAATGTCGCGCCCGGCTTGCCGTCCACGCTCCACGCCGTCAGGCTCACTCCTGCGGCTATGTAGGGAGTCCACCGTTTCAGCCTCCGGTAGGTCTCGCCCATGCCGTAGTTGAAGAAATGGAATTCCGCCATCTCCCCGAGTTCGTAAAAGAGTGTTGAGAATTTAAACGAGGCTCCGTTCGGAAAGACGTTGGTCATGGTCGAGGAGTCTCCGGAAAGGGAGCCGACAAAGAAATTGGTCTTGAAGTTCCAGCGCGGGTTGAGGATATAGCGGAACAGTATTTCTGCGTCCCATCCCGGGCGGCTCCAGAGATTGGCCGTGTTGGCGTCGCCGAGGTAGCCGGTCATGCCGATGCCGGCGCCGATGTCGAACCGGTAATCCTCCTGCGCTGCGGCGCGGGGGAGGATGCCGGCGACTGCCAGTGCTATAACAGCCGATATTTTTGCTATTCTGTTCAACTCGCGGTCTCTCTCCTTATATTATGGGCATGAAAGTGAGGCGCTGGAGCACTCCGCGCCATATTGTGTCGTAAAGCTTGCCGTCGGGACTTTGGCCCCCGATGAGATAAATGTAGGGGCAGTCCCAGAGCACGCGGTCGCCGTCGGTGGTGAAACCGATGCGGCGCGGGCCGTTGCCGCGGCGCGCTATCTTCCAGTTGTCGGAAAGATTCCCTTCCATCGGATGTTCGGCCACGATGTTGTCGCATCCCGACATGGAGGGCACCACATCCGGGAGCTGCAGCTTGCTGTCTCCTTTGTGCCAGGTAACTCCGTTGTCGTAGGATATATATATGGTGCGGTTGAAACTGCCGTCGGCCATCCTGCCTCCCAACAGCATCCATACGCCGTATTCTATCATCGAGTCGCCCGAATGCGACGGACGGTAATTATAGTAGGGTATCAGCGAGGCCCCCTCCATGGCCGGGAGGCCGCCGTTGCTGAGAATAATCCACTCCTTGCCGTCGAAGGCCCATACCGAATCGCTCATTTTGCCGTCGGCTTTCCGTCCGCATGCAGCCAAAGCCACCGGCGAAGAGGTCCATTTGTTCTGGAGCGTAACGAAATTGGACGTTCCGCTCACCGGGAAATCTGACGGTATTTCACACTGATTCATGTCGCGCACAGGATGCTGGGCGAAATACCTCTTGCCCTCCTCTTCCCTGATTCCTATGGCTGAGTCCAGATAAGTTCCTGTTATGGAGAGCCATTTCTCTCCGGCCGGAGTGAATGTCTCCAGGTCGGTGGTTGTGTAGAGGTTGCCGGCGTCGTCAAGTATCCAGAGCGTGGTGCCTGATGCTGCGAGTGAACCGGTATCGGGTTTGAACGGAAGTGTGATCTGATGTTTTTTCCAGGTGTCGGCATAGAGGTTGTCGCATGTGGCCAGTGTGTAGGTGCCGTCGTTTTCCTCGATCAGGCTTACGGCCAGACCCTTCATCTCGACTGTTTTCTGCCGCAGGGGTGAGCCGAGGCGCGACGGAAGCGCCGCGAAAGCCATTTCGTCCCATGCCAGAAGGTCGGGTTCCTCTTTATGGACATTCACCTTGAGGCGATACACTTTCTCCACATCGAATTTCTTTATTCCCAGCGTAAGGGTGACTTCGCCGGTGAAGTCGATGGAGTCCGTCTGTGTCTTCTCATAGTCTATCTCCCCGGTGCGTACGCTACCCCCGGTCATGGTGATTATCGCGCGGTCCACCACATCGGGATAGGTTATCTTGGCCACGACCTTGCTGATGTCGGTGCCTTTGCGGAGGGAGTCGGCGTTGAATATTATTCCGCGCTCCAGATCTATCGAAAAATAGGCCGAGTCAAGTCCCGGATTCCTGGTGTTGGCGGAAAGTGAGAATGCCGTCACTGCCATGTTGGGCATCTCATCCATGCTGAGGGTAGAGGACTCCTCGTTGCAGGCCGAGACGGCCACCATCAGTGCCGGCAGTGCCGCAGCCGCTATTTTTGTCAATATATGATGTTTCACAATCTTGTGGTTATTAGGATGCTGTGTCTGTCGCACACGGCATCCGCAGATATTATGGACACTCCTTTTCGCGGTATGCGGCCGCGAAAAGATGGTTTCAACTTGCAAATTTAACATTTCTTGGAGAAAAATCGCGTATAAATTCGCTGAAAAATGTATTTTAAGTTTTTTTAATACCTCCCCTTGCGCCTCCCTGTGCATGAGAATATGCATCGTGGCGAGTGCGTTCCGCGATATGGGGAGCCGGAGTTCCGGCATGTAGCGGTGCGGGGGACCTCTCTATGCGGATTTCATCGTATAGTCCTGAGTCGACGAAGCTTTGCAGTATCCGGGATCCTCCCTCCACCATCAGCGATGTTATTCCGTGGCGTTCCATCAGCAGGTGCATGTTGTCGGCGAGCGGTGTGTCCGGATCGAGGATTATGGGATTGCGGGAGAGAAGCCTTATGCCGGTGTCGCTTTCATCCCATCTTTCCGATCTGAACAGCACCGGTACGGGATCTCTTCCGGGCCAGAGCCGGGTGGTCAGCGAGGGGTTGTCGGTCAGCAATGTGTCGGTTCCGACGAGAATGGCGTCGGTCATGGCTCTCTCCTTGTGCATGAGTGTCATGGAGAGGGGAGAAGAGAAGATTGCGCGCTCTTCGCCGCGTCGCCCGGCAATGTATCCGTCGGCGCTTTCTGCCCACTTGAGCTGTATCCACGGACGCCTGAGCGTCTGGGCGGTGATGAAGCGGACATTGAGCCGGCGACATTCGGTTTCGAGTATTCCTGTGGTGACTTCCGCTCCCGCCTCGCGAAGCATCCGTATGCCTCGTCCTGCCACTTTGGGATTGGGGTCGACCATTCCTACGGCCACACGCCGGAAACCTTTCTCCCGGAGCAGCAGACTGCAAGGGGGAGTCTTGCCGTGATGTGAGCATGGTTCGAGCGTGACATAGATGGTGCTCTGCGGAAGCAGCGGCTCGTCGGCGGCCGCTACCGAACGGACGGCGTTGACTTCGGCGTGCGCTCCTCCGTAACGGCGGTGCCAGCCCTCGCCGATGATTCTTCCTCCGGGCGCGACAATCACCGCCCCCACCATCGGGTTGGGCGAGACGCCGCCGGCTCCGTTAAGTGCGAGCTGAAGCGCCCGGCGCATCATCATCTCGTCAAATCCCTCTTTTTGCTGTGCGGTCATGTCGTACTCCATGAGTGTAAATGTGTCTGTCAGAACCTAAGCCCGAAGGATGCCCGGGTGCTGAATATTCCCGATGCGAAAACCAGATTGTCGGACAGGAAGATATTTCCGTTGGCCGAGGCCGTCAGGTTCATGAAGAGCCGTTTGTAATTGTATGACAGGGATACTTTCACCTCTCCGCAGAATGCGGCGAGCAGTTTCGAACCTTGCGATGATTCGGTGTGGGTGTGCGTCAGTCCCGCTCCCGGCAGTATCGTGCTGTTGAACAGCAGCCCTTTGGCGAGTACCCAGTTGAAGGCATATCCGCCCATCACGTTGTATGTGCTGTACTTGATGTGGTACCGGCTCCATGGATAGGTCTGAAGGGCCTTGACGCTCTCGGGAAGCGCGTCGAGATCGAAAAGCACGTTGTACCGGTAGTAGTTTATCCCGGCGAGCCAGCTGCCTGCGCTCCGCTTCTGGATACGCGAGGAGTTGTAGGCCGCGCTGTGGCTGTAACGCTGGTGGTTGAATATGTAATAGGCCTTAAGATTGTATGCGCGGAATTTCATCCCGTCGTATGGCTCGTTGATCGAGCCGATACCTGAGAATTTACCCACGCCCCTCACGCGGCTGTCTCCCTGGTTGTCCCAGAGATGAATCTGTGCGTTGATCCTGGACCAGTTGATTCCGAACTCGGTCTTTTTGTGCGACGAGGAGGTTGTTGGCGAGAACAGTGTGGGGAGATCCACCGTGTATCCTATGCTGAAGATGCCGTATGACACGTTCAGGCCGATGCTCGGATACATGTCGCTGCCTACCACCAGGCGCATCGTGTTGACGGGTTGGAAATTCTGCAAATCGCTCCAGTTGTCGTAGACTATCCTGACCTTCCCCGATTTTGTGTGCGACACATATCCGGGGTCGAACGAGTTGAAAGTGTGGTCCACCCAGTTGTAGGCCCTGATCACGAAATCGACAAATCTATTGGGCCATACCACCGTTGTATCCTTCACATTGAGGGCCCGGTGCCGCAACAGGTGCATCCAGTCGCGGTTCATGTAAGCCGGCGCCGTAAGGGCGATGGAGTCCGGAACCTCAGGTGGCCTGATGGTTTCCGGGGCACTTGGCGTGAAGTCGAGATCGAGTGAAAAGTCACCCTGAGCGACCGCGCCGGGCGCGACCGCCAGAAATAGAATAGCCGTGGATGCCAACCTCTTGTTCAGACGGGCGAGTTTCACGATTTCTGTCAGTGGATGTTGTTGCGGTCAAGTGCGTAGCGGTAGCGCAGGGCGTTCTGTACGTGGTCGGAATAGGATACCGCGAAATTGTGTTGTCCAGAGAAGTCCTCCTTGGCGCACATGTAGAGATAGTCGTTGGGTTCGCTGTCCAGTATCGCCATGATTGTCTCCTCGTCGGGTGTCCTGATCGGGCCTGGAGGCAGACCGTGGTGCAGATATGTGTTGTAGGGTGACTGTATCCTGAGGTGCTTCGCGGTGATGCGCCGCAGCGTGAAGTCGTTGACTGCGAATTTCACGGTCGGGTCGGCCTGCAGACGCATGCCGGTTTTAAGTCGGTTGACATAGAGGCGCCCTATCGTTCCCTTCTCGCTTTCGCTGTTGGTCTCTTCGTCGACTATCGTGGAAAGTATCGTGACTTCCGCCGGCGTCAGCCCGAGACTGGCCGCTTTGTGGCGGTTGGTCTCTCCCCACAACAACTTGTAGTTGTCGCCGATTTTCTCCACTGCCTCACGTGCCGTCGACGACCAGTATACCTCGTAGGTGTTATTCATGAAAATGGCCATGGCCTGTTCGGGGGTCACTCCGAATGACGCCATGAACTCCGTGTCCGACAGTGCGCTCCATAGCGAGTCGCGAGGGAAGTCGAGTTTGGCGCTGATCTTGTCGACAAGCAGCGGAAGATTGCGGAATCCGTTGATGGTTAGCCTGACAGGCGTCTCTCCTCCCGAGGTCAGCTTGCGCGTAGCGCTCAGCGCGTTGGTGCCTTTCTCGATGTGGTACAGGCCATGCCGTGTCTTGAGGTCGGTCTTGCGCATCCTTATCACCTTCATCACCTTCTCGGCATAGCTTTTTCCGAACTCTTTGGTAAGCGAGTCGCAGACGTTCTCGGCGGTGGCATCGCGTGGAATCCTCACGTCGCCGCTATTAGGGGCTCCTACCATCACCAGGGGATAGATCACCACCATAAACGCGGCTATAAGCAAAGCCAGGGCGAGCATAAGGTATAGCATCCTTCTGCCCGTCCGGCTCGCTTTCTCTTGTCTTGTCCTCGGCCGCCGTCTCTCCGACGGTTGCCTTGATGTTTGTTCCATTCAGGGATTTTGGAGTATGTCGGTTGATTCAGTGAAAAGATCCGAACCAGACATCCTTACTTCTTGTCTTTGTATTTCTCGAGCTGGGTCTCGAGGGCGGCGATGCAGAGGTCTACAGCCTCCTCGAATGTGTCGGCGGTCTTTGATGCGAAGAGATCCGGCGACTGGGGGACGGTAAGCATCACGGAGGCTTCTTTGTTCATGGAGGTTTCCGGTTTGACAACCTTCAATGACACTTCCGCGCCGGTGATTGCCTCGAATCTTCTGCTCAGCTTGTCGATTTTCTTGTTGATGAATCCCGTGAGCTTCTCGGTGATGTCAAAGTGAATAGCATTGATTTTAGCTTCCATAACTGTAGTTTTTTAGTGGCGAGGGGTCCGGTCATTCCGATTCCCTCTCATGTCGTTTACAAAGATAAACAATAATTCTGAAAATTTGCTCAGAATCTGTTTAAATTTATTTCGAAATCCAAATTTTTTTTGAAAATATCGACAGACTTTCTTAAAAAAATCAAGTGGCATAGGCTTACGATTCTATTTTTTCTCATGTTTGCCTTTTGCCCGCGGATGTGAGTTGCGGTAATTGCCGAGAAGTTCTTTGAAACTGAGGTGCGTGTAGATTTGCGTTGTGGCTATCGATGCGTGTCCCAGCATCTCGCGGACCGCATCGAGGTCGGCCCCTCCGTTCAGCATTGCGGTGGCGAATGAGTGGCGGAGCGTGTGCGGGCTGTGACGCGTGGCGGACGCTCCTGCCAGGGCGTCATGGACAAGGTTGTACAGGGCTGTTTTGGATATGGGACCGTCGCGGCCCGTTATCAGTGGCCGCGGAGCGGGGAGTTCCGGCAGGCGGCTGTCGCGGATTTTCCGCCAGACCTCAATCTCGTCGGCAAGCTGCGGGGGAAGCGGAAGCACACGCTGTTTGGAGCGCTTCCCTGTCACTTTGATCTCAAGCGACGATATGCTCACATCGGCATCGGTCAGTGCGATGAGTTCCGCCTGGCGCAGTCCCAACGTGTAGAGGAGATTGAGCACAAGGTGTCGCCTGGCATAGCTGTAGCTTTCGGTCGGTGTTCCCCTGTTGTCGAGAAGATATTCCATTTCGTCGGATTTAACGAAGTCGGGGAGAGGTCTCGGCACTTTGGCGAGCGTCACCTCTGCCGCCGGGTTGTCGGTGCGAATTCCTCTCTTCATGGCCCAGCGCAGAAATGCCCGCAGACTCTGCGTCTTGCGCCGCAGACTCACCGGCGCGTTGCCTGCATCCGCGAGCGAGGCAATCCATGCGCGGATCATCTTCGTGTCGGGCACCGATGGATCCAGATCGTCGGTGCCGATAAAGGCGGCGAACTCGTGCAGGTCGCGCCCGTAGGCTTCCGCCGTGAGGCGGCTTCTGTTCAGTTCCAGGCGCATATATCGCAGGAATTCTTCAATCATCGGTCTGCTGCGGTAAAGGATATCTATTGTGCTGTTATATAAGGTCGCGTAGGGGTATGTAAAAGCCGATATGGGCGTTAAGTCCATATCGACATATTATGCTTTGAAGTGAAAGAGTGGGCTTACTGCTCTGCCTGGCGAAGCTTCTGAACGTAAACGGCCTTTACCATCTTCTTGCGGTTGGCTACAGAGGGCTTTTCGAAGGCCTGACGGCTGCGGAGCTCTTTGATGATGCCGGTTCTTTCGAATTTACGTTTGAATTTCTTAAGAGCTTTCTCGATGTTCTCGCCCTCTTTTACTTGTACGATAATCATTTCTTGATTTTATTATTTTATTGGTTATTAATCATTTATATTTTGCCCAAGTGCGCCAAGGCATCAAGAAAGCGCCCTCGCATTCACTTTGCGGCTTGCAAAGTTAGAAATTTTTCGTCAACTGACAAAATTTTACCGCAAATAATCTGCAAATTAGCGTGTAAAATCTACGCCGGTTTCCGCCTCTGTTTCGCGGGCGTTTTCTGCAAGCTCGGTGGCTGCGTCTTCGGTGAACCAGCGGGAATACATCAGATAGTTGTGGGCAATCTTGATGTTCATCTCTTTGGCTTTTTCCGGTTCCACCATTTTTATGAATTTTGCGGGGGCTCCCGCCCACATCTCGTGGGCCCCTATCTTGGTGCGGCTGAGCACCACCGATCCGGCTGCTATAAGGGCTCCCTCTCCGACCTCTGCGTCATCCATCACGATGGATCCCATGCCGATAAGGGCATAGTCATGAATCTTGGCGCCGTGGATCACCACGTTGTGCCCGATCGATACGTCGTCGCCGATCTCTATGGTCGATTTCTGATACAGCGTGTGGAGCACCGAGCCGTCCTGGATGTTGACACGGTTGCCGATAGTGATGGTGTTCACGTCGCCGCGCAGCACGGTGCCGAACCAGATGCTGCACTGGTCGCCCATTGTCACGTCGCCGATTATCGCGGCATTGTCGGCGATGAAGCATTCTTTGCCGATTTTTGGGACGAATCCTCTTACAGGTTTTATTATAGGCATGGATATTGGATTTTAGATCACGGTTATTGCTTTGCGTAAATATAATATTTAATGAATGGTATCGGTCCGTCCCGTGGAGTATGTCGCGGGACGGACCGTTGTTGTCGTTATGTCAGAGTGGCTGTGTCTTCTGCTCAAGCCATGCGGCTTCTTCCGCGGTGAGAAGCGGGGTGAGGCGCTCCCGTACAAGACGGTGATAGTCGTCGACCCACTTGATTTCGCTTTCGCTCATGATCTCTTTCTCGAACAGTGAGCGGTCGAAGGGAAAGAGCGTCATGGGGTGGAACCGGTAGAACTCTCCGAATTCCGTTGTCATCGCCGGCTCGGTCACTATCAGGTTCTCACAGCGTATTCCATATCGACCCTCCAGATAGAGTCCGGGCTCGTTGCTGGTGATCATTCCCGGCTCCAGCGGTGTGGGGTTGATGTTGAGGCGGATGTTCTGGGGTCCTTCGTGGCAGTTGATGAAGAAACCTACGCCGTGTCCGGTGCCGTGGTAATAGGCTTTCCCCTCTTTCCAGAGGAACTGGCGCGCCAGCGCGTCGAGCTGATGGCCTGTGGTGCCCTGCGGGAAGATGGCGTTGGAAAGGGCGATGTGTCCCTTCATCACCAGGGTGAAGTCATGGCGCTGCCCGGCGGTGGGCTGGCCGAGTGCAATGGTGCGGGTGATGTCGGTGGTGCCGTAGATGTACTGGCCTCCGGAGTCCACAAGCAGCAGTCCGTCGCCTACGATGGCCGCGCTCGATTCTTCGGTGGGCTCGTAGTGGACGATGGCTCCGTTGGCGTTCCAGCCTACGATTGTCGAGAAACTCTCGTCGACACAGCTCGGATCGGCAAGACGGAGCTTGCGCAGACGGCGGCTCAGCTCCAGCTCTGTCAGCTTGCCTTCCGGATACTCCCGCTCTACCATCATGAAGAACCGGGTGAGGGCCACTCCGTCTTTCTCCATTGCCGTGGCGAGGTTGGAAATCATCGCCCCGGTCTTTATGGCTTTCAGCTTGGCTACGCCGGAGCCTCCGAATACTGGTGTGCAGCCCACATGGTCATAGATGCCGCGTGCCGTCTTGTCCGGATCGAGAAGGAGGCGGGTCTCTTTCGGAAGCGTCGCCACAAATCCTTTTACATCGTCGTATCCCATGATCTGGAATCCGTACTTGTCGAGGTGGGCGCGGACTTCATCGGTTATTTTCTCCGCGTCTACGAAGAGCACCCGTCTTTTTTCATCGAGATAGAGGAAAGATACGTACATCGGCGAGAATGCGATGTCGTTGGCGGTGCGCAGATTGGTGATCCATGCTATGTCGTCGAGCGCAGAGATGAGTATGGCGTTGGCAAGCTCTTTCTTGACCTCGGCGTTCACTGCCTCGATTTTTTGCCCTACGGTGAGTCCCACTATCTTCTCGTCGTGAACGAAAAGAGGGTTGATGGGGCGCCCCGGGCGGTCGTGATATATGAAATCGAACATCGGGAAGTCTGTGTCGAGCTTCACCCCGTTGTCGCTCAGTTCCTGCTCCAGACGCTGGCACCATGCCACAGAAAAGGTCATGCCGTCGATGCCGACGGTCTGGCCTGCCGGTGTGTGTTGTGTCAGCCAGTCTATCAGGTCGACAGCGTCGGGGCCGTCCTCCTTCATCATCTCGAAGCCGGTTCCCTTGAGCTGGTCGGTGGCCTGGATGAAGTAGCGGGAGTCTGTCCAGCAATATGCCTCGCCGGGAAGCACGACGGCTGTGCCGTTGGTGCCGTTGGCCGATTCAAACCCGGTGATCCATTCGCGCCCTCGCCAGTGCATGGGGGGCAATTCGCTCTGATGGGGGTCGGTGCCTGAAATGACGCACGCGGCAATCCCTTTCTCCGCCATCACTTTGCGTAGACGGCCGAGATATTCGAAATTTTTCTTTTCCATAAAGGATCTGTTTGTCTTTGTTTGTGCCGTAAAATTATGGAAAATTGTCGAAACTACCAAATTTCAACCTGGTGACAGGAACATGTATTAAAACATGACATGAAATAAGGTGCACTGGCATTGATAGTCACGCTGAAGGAGTGTTTTTGCCAAAGGTTGCGCTTATGTTGTAAGGTGTGCAAAATATTGCTTTTTGCAGTTGTTCTGATTGGAGTATTATTGGACTGATGGGAATCTCATGTATTAAACGCAAAGTCAGTAATTTTTTTGTTATAGATATAAATGTTACCTTTGCCTCGCAATTAAGTATTGGCCGGCGCAGTCCGGCATAGATGGCAAGTCAAAAAATCTTTTAGTAATAGTGATATAAAATTGTAAGTTAGTGGTTGAGTAGGATAAGCGTCGGCTTGTGAAAGTAGACGGGTCTAAAAAATCACAGGCGGCAGGTAATTGTGAAATTGCGTGCCGTTTTTTTATATAGGTTTTGTTTTAATACAGCATGTGTGTCGATATTTGCAATGTGATGACAAGTCTGTAATCCTGCGTTTCATGTCAGGACTCGGGGATGGATTTGGAATAATTGTAAAAAAAACTTATTTTTGCGCCGGATTGATTGAAGGGGTCTGGGATAAGGTGCAGGGATTGGGTATTTCTTTCTTATGAATCAACAAATCAAGATCGTGCTGTTCGACACGGAGGAGAGCTACAGGAATCTTCTGCCGTTGTCATATACACGCCCTGTGGCTGAATTCCGGGTGGGAATCAACAGGATTGTAGACAAATGGCGTCATTTTGTCGATGCCGTGTATTCATATTATCCGCCTGAATATCTTCAGGAGAAATTCCCGATCGGGATCGGCGGGGAGGAGGCCTTGTTCATCGCGGGCAATCTGCTTCCCGATGCTTCTATGGCCGGGGCCGTGATGTCGCTTGGCCGAGGCGAGGCTCTGCGTGATTCCGAAGGATTATGGGCTTTCCGCGGAACTCTCCGTGAGTTTGAGGAGTTTCAGCCCGGTCAGGGTCGGGAATACGACTGCTCGGCGCGTCGTATTAAATATGTGTTCGACATATTCCGCCTTAATCCGGCCGCTATCGTTGAGGACTATGGACGGATGGTGCGCGGCCGGAAGTCGCAGACTCCCGGAGCCGGCACGGTAGTGCTCGGTCCCGACAGACTTCCCGACGGTCTCCCCTCTCTCTTTATCGAGGAGGGTGCCGTGGTGGAATGCGCTGTGATAAATGTGAAGGAAGGTCCGGTATATATAGGCCGCGATGCAGTGGTGATGGAGGGAAGCTGTCTCCGCGGACCGCTCGCTGTCTGCGACAACGCCAAAATCCGGATGGGAGCCAGAATCTACGGAGGGTCCACTTTCGGACCCTTTTGCAAGGTGGGTGGAGAGGTGGACAACGCCGTTTTCTTCGGATACAGCAACAAGGCTCATGACGGCTACCTTGGCAATGCTGTGATAGGGGAGTGGTGCAACATCGGAGCGGGAACCAATTCGTCCAACCTTAAGAACGATTATTCAAGGATACGTATCTGGAACTATGCCTCGCAGTCCTTCATGAGGACCGACCTTCAGTTCTGCGGACTGATAATGGGAGACCATTCCAAGGCCGGAATCAACTGTATGTTCAACACCGCGTCGGTTGTCGGTGTCGGCGTCAACTTTCATGGCTGCGGATATCCCCGCACGTTCATTCCGAGTTTTTCGACCGGTAGTCCCGAAGGCGGCTTCACCAACGTGTCGATAGAAACATTCATGACAGTTGCGGGCCGGGTGATGCAGCGCCGTGGCATTGTCCTTGATGACGTGGACCGGCGCATCTTCGAGAGCATCTACAATTCCGCGTTGTGCTTTAAGAAATAATTCGGCGGAATGTCTGCGCCGGCTTGCGTGATGAATCCAGGTGACATGAGCCGGATTCGAAATCGCGGATTCAAAAATTAGATAAAATATCAAAATAATTTTAGAAATACTTGCGTAAGACTCTAATATTTAGTATCTTTGCAACGCTTTTTAGTGCGTATTGGCCGCATCTCGCGAGTTAGACGATTGGAATTCAATTGTTTAGCGAGCGTTATGGTATATGGATAAATGCGCGTAAATCAGCAGAAAAATAAGAAAACAACATATAAAAGAGACAAAACAAGAATGCCAACAATTCAGCAATT
>DERZ01000026.1:27017-28186 GCA_002361155.1 Porphyromonadaceae bacterium UBA3327
ATTCAGCAATTAGTAAGAAAAGGGCGTGCGGTTCTCAAAGACAAGAGCAAATCGCCGGCATTGGATTCGTGTCCCCAGCGTCGCGGCGTGTGCGTGCGTGTTTACACCACCACCCCCAAGAAGCCTAACTCCGCCATGAGAAAGGTGGCGCGTGTCCGCCTCACCAACGGTAAGGAGGTGAACAGCTACATCCCCGGAGAGGGCCACAATCTGCAGGAGCACTCGATCGTGATGGTTCGCGGCGGCCGTGTGAAGGATCTTCCCGGTGTGCGTTACCATATCGTTCGCGGTACTCTCGATACCGCCGGTGTTCAGGGCCGTACCCAGCGTCGTTCCAAATACGGAGCGAAGCGTCCTAAAGCAGCCAAGAAATAAACTGCGCTTACAGACAATCAAATCGTAACACGTTTTTGATTTATTGGATGGCTAATGGTTGAGTAAACTCCGCAAGAGAGCGGGGTTGAAGATTGCAAAAGCAGCCGAAATCAAAACATTAAACAGACAAAAATGAGAAAAGCTAAACCGAAGAAAAGGGTGATCCTGCCCGATCCCGTTTTCCACGACGTGAAAGTCACCAAGTTCGTCAATCATCTGATGTACGATGGAAAGAAGAACACGGCTTACACTATTTTCTACACCGCATTGGAGACCGTGAAGGCCAAGATGCCCAACGAGGAGAAATCCGCTCTCGAAATCTGGAAGAAAGCCCTCGAGAACGTGACTCCTCAGGTGGAGGTGAAGAGCCGCCGTATCGGCGGTGCGACTTTCCAGGTGCCTACTGAAATCCGCGGCGACCGCAAAGAGTCGATATCAATGAAAAATCTCATCATTTTCGCACGCAAACGCGGCGGAAAGACCATGGCCGACAAGCTCGCCGCTGAAATCGTCGACGCTTTCAACGACCAGGGCGGTGCCTTCAAGAGAAAAGAGGATATGCACCGCATGGCTGAGGCTAACCGTGCGTTTGCTCACTTCAGATTTTAATATTGATTCAAAATGGCAAAGCACGAAGATCTCAAACAGACTCGCAACATAGGCATCATGGCCCACATCGATGCCGGAAAAACCACCACTTCAGAACGTATCCTTTTCTATACCGGTCTTACCCACAAGATCGGAGAGGTGCATGACGGCGCAGCCACCATGGACTGGATGGAGCAGGAGCAGGA
>DERZ01000026.1:28439-29533 GCA_002361155.1 Porphyromonadaceae bacterium UBA3327
ATGGACTGGATGGAGCAGGAGCAGGAGCGCGGTATCACAATCACCTCCGCCGCTACCACCACTTTCTGGAACTACAGGGACAACAAATACAAAATCAACCTGATCGACACCCCGGGACACGTCGACTTCACCGTTGAGGTGGAGCGTTCGCTGCGTGTGCTCGACGGTGCCGTCGCTGCTTTCTGCGCCGTGGGCGGAGTTGAGCCGCAGAGCGAGACCGTATGGCGTCAGGCTGACAAATATAACGTGCCCCGCATCGGTTACGTCAACAAGATGGACCGCTCCGGAGCAAACTTCTTCGAGGTTGTCCGTCAGGTGAAGGATGTGCTCGGAGCCACACCGCTCCCCATCCAGATTCCTATCGGTGCCGAAGAGACATTCAAGGGCGTGGTCGATCTCGTCAAGATGAAGGCTATCCTCTGGCACGACGAGACCATGGGCGCAGAGTATGAGGAGGACGAGATTCCCGCAAACCTCCGCGACGAGGCCGAGGAATACCGCGACAAGATGCTCGAGACTCTCGCTGAAGTCGACGAGACCCTCATGGAGAAATATTTCGACGATCCCTCCACAATCACCGAGGATGAGGTCCGCGCCGCTATCCGCAAGGGTACGCTCGCTATGCAGTTCAACCCGATGATCTGTGGTTCGTCGTTCAAGAACAAGGGTGTGCAGACCCTTCTCGACGCGGTCTGCGCTTACCTCCCCTCTCCCGAGGACCAGGGTGCCGTCGAAGGCTATGCCCCTGGCGACAAGGATCAGGTGGAGACCCGCGAGCCCAAAAGCGAAGCTCCCATGTGTGCCCTCGCTTTCAAGATCGCCACTGACCCATACGTGGGCCGTCTCTGTTTCTTCCGCGTCTATTCAGGCGACATCGAGGCCGGAAGCTATGTGCTCAACTCCCGTTCCGGCAAGAAAGAGCGCATTTCGCGTCTCTTCCAGATGCATTCCAACAAGCAGAATCCCAAGGATGCCATCGGCTGCGGTGATATCGGCGCGGGTGTCGGATTCAAGGATATCCGCACCGGCGACACACTCTGCGACGAGAACCACCCCATCGTGCTCGAGGCTATGGAATTCCCCGATCCCGTGAT
>DERZ01000026.1:29844-30002 GCA_002361155.1 Porphyromonadaceae bacterium UBA3327
GAGCCCAAGACTCAGAAGGACCTCGACAAACTCGGCGTGGGCCTTCAGAAGCTTGCTGAGGAAGACCCGACATTCCGCGTGGAGACAAACGAGGAGACAGGTCAGACCGTCATCAGCGGTATGGGTGAGCTTCACCTCGACATCATCATCGACCGTCT
>DERZ01000050.1 GCA_002361155.1 Porphyromonadaceae bacterium UBA3327
CCGCCCCGATCGACCACTCCGGCATCTCTCCCGGTCGTTTCTGATAGCGGGTACAAAATTACAGTTTTTTTTTGAATCCGCCAACTTTTAATGAAAAATATTTCTTACTTCGTTTGGAAATAATGAAATAAAACACGGGGAGACATCCACTGAATAAGGCGATCCTTACATATAGATATGAAACGAACGCATCCGGACTGGTTTCAGGCAAGCACTTAACACGGCAATGCCCCGACCGAATATGGCCGGGGCATCCTGGATTTCTGTTTAAATTTTCTTATCGGCCTGTGCCTTGTATATACTCGAAATAGACTTAGCGACGGGTAAAATAAACCTTCTCTTTAGGGTTCTTGAGTTCGAGATTCATGGACTGTCTGTCCTTAGAAACCTCCACATCGTCTACTACCGAGTAGCGTGAGAGCGTGGAGCGGAATGCGTTCTCCACCTTCATCCTGCACAGTTCAGCGGTTGTCGAGAGCTGTTCCGGAGAAAGATTTGCACCAGCGGAAAGAGAATTCTTGTCGACAGTAACGGTGATGGCGTCGTAATCGAACGCAAGAAGGAGATCGTCGTAATCATCTCCCTCCGGAGTCCAGGATCCGCCACAACGGGCATCGGCAGTGAAATTCACCGGAACAGAAGTGGCTGCCGAATCGGAAGGAAGCGCTACACTCACCTTGAACTTGCCGGTCATCTCCACCTTCCCCGCGGAATTTCCCTTCGCCTCGCTGAAAGCAAGAGTAATTTCCTCCGAAGCTGATTCGGCTCCGGCAACCTCTGCCGCGACATTCACAGGTTTGACCGCTTTCCATTCGCCTATGAAATCCGCCTTCTTATCCGTACAGGATGAAAGCAGTGCGAGGCCGGGCAGAAGAAGTGCGGCCAGATTACCGATTCTTTTCATAGTTTTCATTTTCCTATTAAATTATGGCCAAAAGCATCCCGTTCCGCATGCGTGGCAAAGGAGATGCTTCCGGCCGGATTGATTATTGTTTCATCTTGTGTCAGAACTCGTATCCGATACCGACTCCGAAGAAACCGCCACTCGTGTCGTTCATCACCGAGTATTTGCCCTGAATGTTTAATTTCAAGTAATTGGTCAGATAGAAATCTATTCCTGCTCCGAAATTTCCTCCGACTCTCGCAGCATTGCCGTCATGCCACATCCAGTTGTTGAACGTAAGACCCACTAACGGATATACGGCCACAACCCTGTGAAGGCGGAACGGGAACTGCATATCGACATTCATCGTGAATGCAGAACAACCGTCATTGCGGAACACATATCCGATTTCAGGAGCAAGCCGGAAATGCGTGGCGAACTCATACTGATAATAGAGACTCATGTAACCTCCATCGTTATACGTGGCAAATCCACCATTGAGACCCACAGCCATATCGCCACCCGCGGCCTTGGCCTTCTGCGTACCCATCGCTCCGAACAGAGCTGCGACTGCAATCAATACAGTAACAATTTTTTTCATATCAATCAATTTTAGTTTTATTCGTGTTAAACGAGTGTTAAAAATTTCTGTTTTTTTAACATTTTATATTAGAAACAACTCATCAATCAAGATGGTTTATTAATTTTGTAAAAAAATATCGGAATCAGATGAACGGATACGGATACGCAAGGGTGGCTTCATGCACACCCACAGTACGGCTTGGCGACCCGGCGGCAAACGCCGCCGCAATAATTTCCGCACTTGAAGAGGCATCGGCACGCCACGCCGACATATTGGTTTTTCCTGAACTCAGCGTGACCGGATACACATGTGCCGACCTGTTCGGACAGAGCGCTCTCCGGGAGGGAGCGGTGTCGGCTCTTACGGAGATAGCGCTCGCCACCGGGGATCTTGCCACGGTGTGTGTGGTCGGAGCGCCGCTACAGCGTAACAACCGGTTATATAACTGCGCTGTGGTCATGGCCAACGGAAAAATTGAGGGCGTGGTGCCGAAATCGTTTCTCCCCAATTACGGCGAGTTTTATGAAAAAAGATGGTTCGCGTCGGGACATAATACCAACGGCACTATAGAAGTCGGAAACAATACCGTACCCTTCGGTACCGACCTGCTCTTCAGATGCCATGCAGCCGCAAACCGCGGAGATTTCAAATTCGGCATAGAGATATGCGAGGATCTGTGGGTACCCGTACCGCCAGGTACAAGACTCGCTGTCGCCGGAGCCGACATCATACTCAATCTGTCGGCAACCGACGAACTTACAGGCAAACATGACTATCTGGTCAACCTTATCAGAAACCAGTCGGCGAGATGCCGCTCCGCGTATGTATATGCCTCGGCCGGACTCGGGGAATCATCCACCGATCTTGCATTCAGCGGCAACGGCATCATAGCCGAAAACGGTACACTCCTCGCCGAGTCCAGACGATATTGCCTTGAACCCCAGACAGTATTTGCCGACATCGACATCGAGTCCCTTAGGAACGACCGGATTCATTTCTCCTCGTTCGGCGACAACCACGATCCCGAACCGAACGGCCAAACCTGCCGCGAGATACGGATAGCGACAAAAGAGAATGACTTTGAACTCGAATACAGGAATATATCCCCCTACCCCTTTCTCGACCCGGATCCGGCAAAACTCCAGGCGCGTTGCGACGAGATATCCTCCATCCAGGCATGGGGACTGCTGCAGCGGCTCCGAGCCACCGGCTGCCGGAAAGCCGTGGTGGGCATATCTGGAGGACTTGACTCCACACTCGCCCTATTGGTAACCGTCAAGGCTTTCGACATGCTCGGCATGGACCGCAAAGGCATAATAGGAATAACAATGCCAGGATTCGGCACGACGGGACGGACACACCGCAATGCCGTGACACTGATGGCACGGCTCGGAGTCACCAACATGGAGATACCGATAGCAAAGGCTGTGACCGGACATTTCGAAGACATCGGCCATAACCCGGATAAGCATGACGTGACATACGAGAACAGTCAGGCACGGGAACGCACCCAGATACTGATGGACATGGCCAACAAGGAGAACGCCATGGTGATCGGTACCGGCGACCTCTCGGAACTCGCCCTGGGATGGTGCACCTACAACGGTGACCAGATGTCGATGTATGCCGTCAACACTTCCGTACCCAAGACTCTGGTACGTTATCTCGTGGAGGGCTACGCCCGCAACACCTCCGACAAGGCGCTGCGGGACACGCTGTCGGATGTGACAGAAACACCCGTCAGCCCGGAGCTTCTGCCGGCAGACGCCAACGGAAACATAGCACAGGTCACCGAGGATCTGGTGGGACCCTACGAACTCCACGACTTCTTCCTGCACGCCATGCTGCGCCACGGTTTCGGACCGGACAAGATACTGATGCTCGCCGACATGGCATTTGCCGGAAAATATGACAGAGAAACAATATTGCGTTGGCTTAGAACATTCTACCGCAGGTTCTTCTCCCAGCAGTTCAAACGCTCATGCATGCCCGACGGAGTGAAGGTGGGAAGCATCTGCCTCTCTCCCCGCGGCGACTGGAGAATGCCCTCCGACGCTACGGTATCGCTGTGGATGGAACAGCTCGATAAAGGAAGATATGACTGATGGATATGGATTTAAGACAATTATGGAAAACGAAAGATATGACCGGGAGGACCTTGACCGCGCTGTGGAGGTTCTCCGCAACGGAGGCATAATCCTCTACCCTACCGACACGGTCTGGGGAATAGGCTGCGATGCGGCAAACGTCGACGCCGTGGAGAAAATCTACCGTCTGAAAGAGCGCTCCGACAGCAAGGCAATGCTTTGCCTTGTCGACTCCGAAGGGATGCTCCAAAGGTCGGTACGGACCGTACCGGACGCCGCGTGGCAACTCATCGAGACTGCTGTCAACCCGCTGACAATCATATATGACCATCCGATCGGAATAGCCGAAAACCTCAAAGCCGACGATGGATCGCTCGGAATAAGAATCACCTCCGAACCCTTCTCCTCGGCACTATGCCGCAGACTTCGCGGACCGATAGTCTCGACATCGGCAAACGTGAGCGGCAAAAAGACCCCGAGACAATTCGCCGACATCGAACCAGAGATTATCGATGGTGTGGACTACGCGGTCCGCTTCGGACGTACATCCTCCGGAAGCCCGAAACCGAGCAATATCATCAAAGTCTGTGACAACGGAGTGATAAAAGTAATCCGATAGATTGCCGGATAGCGGATTTTTGGCTAAATTTGCATATTGAAGAGATGCGGGACGCACATCCGGGACCAGGCATGAATATGAAAAAAGACAAGAGCACGGTAGCCACACGACAGAGACTGAGATACATAATCGGCGATTATGTAGCGGTCAATATGGCCGTACTCCTGTTCAACATATTCCGCTTCTTCTTCATTGGAAGGCACGACACGCCGGAGGGACTCGAGTATTACCTGATGTCGGAGACACTTGTGCTCGAACAGATATTCTTTCCGATAGGCATGCTGATAATCTACGGAATATCGGGATATTACAACAATACACTCGAGAAATCGAGGCTGAGCGAGCTGAACCAGACAGTATCGGGAGCCGTGATCGGTTCGCTGGGAATCTATCTGCTGGCGCTTATCAACGATCCGATGTCGATGCGCCGACACATCTATTTACTGATACTGATTCTCGCCCTGTTGCTGTTCGGATGCACTTATGCCGCGCGATACGCCCTGACTTCGCGTACAATCTCCATGCTCAAGAAACGGAAACTAATATACTCCACTCTGATAATAGGGAACTCGCCGAGGTCGCGCAGGACATACAATACAATCAAGGAAAGCGGCTCGGTATGGGGTCATGACGTGGTTGGATTTTTAAGGATTCCCGGCGAGAAGGATGCATCCGACCTACAAAAAGCGTGGGATCTGAAAGATGTGGAAGAGATATGCCGTCGGGAAAGAGTGGACAGGATTATAATCTCTCCTGCTAAAAACAGTGACGACTCGGTGATGGACATACTTAACAAGGTATTCCCTCTCGACATCCCGGTATACATCGAGCCGGACACGCTCGGATTCATCACATCAAACATTGTGCTTGATGACATCATGGGACTGCCGATGATTACACTTACCTCCTCGCGGATGAGCGAATGGGAGAAAAATGTGAAGCGGATAACCGATATAGCGGTGTCTGCAGTGGCATTGCTGCTGCTGTCGCCGGTGCTGGGAATCCTGGCCATCGCAGTGAAAAAGAGTTCGGAGGGTCCGGTATTTTACCGGCAGGAACGTCTCGGACTCCGCCAGAAACCGTTCAAAATCATCAAATTCCGCTCAATGCGTATGAATGCCGAGGAAAACGGTCCGCAACTTTCGAACGATTGCGACACGAGAGTGACACGAGTGGGACGCTTTTTGCGCAAATACCGGCTTGACGAGTTGCCGCAGTTCTGGAATGTGATAAAAGGTGACATGTCGCTCGTGGGCCCGAGGCCGGAACGGGCCTATTTTGCTGACAGAATAGTGAAGCAGGCACCGTACTACAGACTCATACATCAGGTGAGACCCGGAATCACAAGCTGGGGAATGGTGAAATACGGCTATGCGTCGACTGTGGCGCAGATGGTCAAGAGATCGCAGTATGACCTACTCTATATCAACAATATGTCGCTATCGATGGATATAAAGATATTTATATATACAATCCGCACTGTAATCAAAGGATCGGGAGTATAATATGGCATATAAAGAGACACATAACCGATGGACGGACCTGTGGATGAAGTTCGTTACATGGCGAGAGCACCATATCAGTGAGAAGAGTTTCATGGTGATTCTGTCGCTGGTGACAGGCATAGTGTGCGGATTGGCAGCGCAGTTGCTGAAGCTGCTGATCGAACTGATAGCGGGGCTGCTGACATCGCACTTCAACACTACGGAGGCCAACTGGCTATATCTCGTCTATCCTGTGGCAGGAATCCTGCTGACCGTGCTGTTTGTAAAGTACGTGGTGCGAGAGAACATCTCCCACGGAGTGACCAAGGTGCTTTACGCCATCTCGCGCAGAAAGTCACGGTTAAAGAAACGCAACATATACGCATCGCTGATAGCCTCTTCCATCACGATCGGCTTCGGAGGATCGGTGGGTGCGGAGGGTCCGATAGTCTACACAGGCGCCGCGATAGGCTCCAACGTGGGGCAGGCTTTCAGACTTTCCCCCAGGATGCTGATGACACTGGTGGGATGCGGCGCAGCCGCAGGTATAGCCGGAATTTTCCGGGCTCCGATAGCCGGTATGCTTTTCACCATAGAGGTGCTGATGATCGATCTGACCGGCCTCACAGTAATGCCGCTCCTGATTTCCTCGATAGCCGGGGCCACTGTGGCGTACATCCTCGAAGGCTATAACTCCGAATTCTTCTTCGCACAGAGCGAGCCTTTCCTCACAAACCGGATCCCCTTCTCTATAGTATTGGGAGTGGTATGCGGCCTTATATCGTATTACTTCACCAAGGTGATGTTCATGATGGAGGGAATTTTCGGCAAGATCAAGAACCAGGGATGGCGCATATTCATAGGCGGAGTCATAATCGCAGGGCTCATCTTCATATTCCCTCCCCTCTACGGAGAGGGCTACACGACGATCAACGATCTGCTGAACGGCAATGTATCGGATGTGCTTGACCGCACACTATTCTATGTAGACCGCGAAAACGTGTGGTTCATCGCCATGTTCATCGGAGCGATAGCGATGTTCAAGGCCTTCGCCACCTCCGCCACCAACGGTGCCGGAGGCGTGGGCGGAACCTTCGCTCCGTCGCTGTTCGTGGGTGCTCTTGTTGGATTTCTCTTCGCCTTCATACTCAACAATCTCGACTTGGGACTGACCTTGTCGCAGAAAAATTTCACACTGATGGGAATGGCCGGAGTGATGGCCGGAGTGATGCACGCCCCACTGATGGCGATATTCCTCACGGCGGAAATGACAGGAGGCTACAACCTCTTCCTGCCGCTGCTGATAGTCTCGACCATCTCATATCTGACAATCCAGATATTCACACCCTACAGTATCTACACCATGCGGTTGGCAAAAGCCGGCGATCTGCTCACGCATCAGAAGGACAAGAGCGTGCTCACACTGCTTAAGATAGATAACCTGATAGAGACCGACTTCCGCGAAGTCAATCCCGACATGAACCTCAAGGAGATGGTCGACGTGATCTCAGTGTCGAACCGCAACCTCTTCGCGGTGACCGACTCCGACGGAATGCTCAAGGGCATCGTACTGCTTGATGACATACGCAACATCATGTTCCGGACCGACCTGTACAAGAAAATGCATGTGTCGCGGTTCATGTCGGCGCCTCCGGCCATGATCGACATCAATACTCCAATGGACCGCGTGATGGAGATATTCGACAAAACCAACGCATGGAATCTGCCGGTGGTGGATGGAGGACGGTATGTGGGATTCGTATCGAAATCAAAGATATTCAATTCTTATCGGCGGGTACTCAGGCACTTCACTGACGACTGACAGCGAGGAACAGCGTGCGCCGCATATCAGGAAACCAGAAAATGAAAAAAAAAGATCTCAAGATAGTGTTTTTCGGCACACCGGAATTCGCGGTGGCCAGCCTTGACCGCCTTGTGGAGGAGGGCTATGACGTAGAGGCCGTGGTGACAATGCCCGACAAGACTGCAGGACGAGGCCATAGGCTGATACAGAGCGACGTAAAGAAATATGCGGAGGCTCATGGTCTCGAAGTGCTCCAGCCGGATAAGCTTCGGGCCGAGAACTTTCTGACCCGGCTAAGTGAGATTGACGCCGACCTCTTCATTGTGATAGCTTTCCGTATGCTTCCCGAGGCGGTATGGGCGATGCCACGGCTGGGAACATTCAATCTGCATGCCTCTGTGCTCCCCGCGTACAGAGGGGCGGCTCCCATCAACCGTGCGATCATGAACGGAGAGACTGAAACTGGAATCACCACTTTCTTCCTCAACCATGAAATCGACAAGGGTGACATAATCGACGTGAGGAAAACGGAGATATCGCCTGAGGACAACGCCGGAACGCTCCACGACCGACTTATGACGATGGGCGCCGATATGGTGGCCGAAACCGTAGGCAAAATCTGCGACGGCACGTTGACCACGCGCCCGCAGCCGGCAGGGGAATTTGTTCCCGCGCCTAAGATATTCCGCGAAGACTGCGCCATAAAATGGGATTCCCCCACTGCCGAAATTCACAATCATATCAGAGGACTAAGTCCCTACCCGGCGGCATTCTCTACTCTTAAGGACGAGGCAGGACGGACATTCGACGTCAAGATTCTGACATCGGCCGTGTCCGATGACGCTCCCGGCGGACTCGCACCGGGAGAAACCGAGGTAAGGGGACGCCGCCTTTTCGCGGGAACATCCGACAGTGCCATTGAGATTCTTGAGCTCCAGCCGTCGGGAAAGAAAAGGATGGACGCCTCGTCATTCCTGCTCGGATATCATCCGGCAAGATTCCTTATGTAGCATTAAAAAATGGAATATCCCGCATCATACCGTGACACAGCCGACTGCGGATGCAGTCAGCTTATGGATGTACTTGCGGCCCGCGGCGTGAAGACAATAGTCCTGTCGCCAGGCAGCAGGAACACACCACTGATGATTGCCTGCGCAGCTCGCCCGGAGCTGAAGAAGCACCTGGTGACCGACGAACGCACCGCAGCGTTCATGGCTCTGGGCATCGCTATGGTGTCCCGCAATCCGGTGGCAATAGCCTGTACGTCCGGTACCGCACTCTACAACTACGCGCCGGCGGTGGCAGAGGCATTCTACCAGCAGATTCCCCTGATTGTGATATCCGCGGACAGACCAGGACAATGGATCGATCAGGACGATTCACAGACTCTCAGGCAGTTCCGAAGCCTTGAGAACATAGTAAAGAAAAGTTTCGACATTCCGGTGTGGGACCCGGCACCGATACCGTGCGCCAACGGCAGATTCCGCTCGGAGGGGGAATGGGCGGCAAACCGTCTTGTCAACGAGGCCATTACAGTGGCCACGACAGGACGTCCGGGACCGGTGCATATCAACATCCAGTTCGCCAATCCGCTCGAAGCGACAGTATCGCGCGACTGCACGCCGCCGAGAACCGTCGAGACCATAACGGACACATCCGGCATTCCATCAAAGATTTCGGAAGAGCTCGCCGGCAGACTCGCTGACAAGCGCGTGTTGCTTGTTGCCGGGTTCATGCTTCCTGACAACATGCTCAACCGCGCCATAGCTGATTTTGCAACCCTCCCCAATGTCTGTGTTCTGTGCGAGACCCTCTCCAACCTGCATCTTGACGGCACCCCCTACATGATAGACGGAATAATGACCGCCATGTCGCCCGAATGGCGGCGGCGCCTCGCTCCCGACATAGTCATAAGCATCGGAGGCGCTCTCGTGTCGAGGATGCTGAAGGATTTCCTACGCAGCTGCGAAGGGGTGCGTCACTGGACGCTCGCCGACACACCTGAAGGGATGGACTGCTTTCAGCATCTCGCACTCCATGCCGACATCGAACCGCTCTCTTTCATACGTGGAATAACACGCGCGCTGAGAAAGCATTTCCGCAAAAATCCCGGAATCTCCCCGGCATACGGAGAAGAGTGGAGGAGACTCCGGGAATGCATTTCGGAAGACTATGACAAACGGTTGCGCGCCAGCGGATGGACAGAACTCACAGCTCTCGACATAGTTTTCAAAAGCATACCGCCGCACTACAACCTGTTTCTGTCAAACGGTACCTGCGTGCGTTATGCGCAACTAAGTCTGGAACGGCTTCCACACGCCTGCTACGGCAACCGGGGTGTATCGGGCATAGAGGGAACAAACGCCACGGCACTCGGATGCGCCATGTCTTACGGAGGGAAGACCCTGCTTGTGACCGGAGACATGTCGTTCGCCTATTCTCCCCAGATAATGGGCCTTTCCGACGGGGTACCGCTCAATATCATCGTGGTCAGCAACGATGGCGGCGGCATATTCAGATTCATCCGCACCACCCGCGACCTCGACATCCGCGAAGAATATTTCTGCGCGCCGCCCGTACTTCCCCTCAAGGCGCTGGCTGAGGCGTACGGATGGAAACATCTATGCGCCGAAAACGAAGAAGAACTCCGCAAGGGGCTGCATGAACTTTATTCCGGAGAACATCTGCTGTTGGAAATCAAGGCCGATCCGCAGAAAAGCGCGGATGCGCTGACAGAATTTCTCTCTCCAAAACATTAATATAGGCAAAATATATACATCAACATGTACGACTGGAAAAAAATAAAAGACTATGAGGATATTCTCTTCGAGAACTTCGAGGGAATAGCGAAGATAACCATCAACCGACCCGAGGTGTACAACGCGTTCCGCCCCAAAACCAACGAGGAGATGCTCGATGCGTTCCGCATCTGCCGGGAGCGCAGCGACATGGGAGTCATCGTTCTGACCGGAGCGGGCGACAAGGCCTTCTGCAGCGGCGGCGACCAGAATGTGAAGGGAAACGGGGGCTACATAGGCGAAGACGGTGTGCCGAGGCTAAATGTGCTCGATCTGCACCAGATGATACGATCCATTCCTAAACCGGTGATCGCCATGGTGAACGGGTACTCCATCGGCGGGGGCAATGTGTTGCAGGTGGTGTGCGACCTCTCTATCGCTTCCGAAAACGCCCGCTTCGGACAGACCGGACCGAAGGTAGGAAGTTTCGACGGAGGATTCGGCGCATCCTATCTGGCCCGCTGCGTAGGCCAGAAGAAAGCACGCGAGATATGGTTCCTCTGCAAACAGTATACCGCCCAGGAGGCCCTGGAGATGGGAATGGTAAACACAGTAGTCCCATTCGACAGACTTGAAGAGACAACAGTGGAATGGTGCCGCACCATCCTGAAACGTTCCCCGTTAGCAATACGCATGATCAAGCGCGCCCTCAACGCAGAACTCGACGGTCAGCACGGACTGATGCAGTTCGCCGGCGACGCCACACTCCTTTATTACACAATGGAAGAAGCCCAGGAAGGCAAGAACGCTTTCCTCGAAAAAAGGGATCCCGATTTCGACAGATTCCCCAAATTTCCCTAAGACCATCCGAATTCCTGATCCGATATAACTGAATGAGACTGCAATTCGCTCCATACATGCTTGAATTCAAGCAGCCTGCCGGGACATCACGGGGAACTTACACCGAAAAGATCACATGCTTCCTGCGTCTTTTCGACGAGGCCGACCCGTCATGCTTCGGACTCGGAGAAGCCGCAGTGTTTCCAGGTCTGTCGCCGGAAGCCGACGACAGGTATTTCTACAAGCTCATGGAACTCCAGGCCAACGTAAGGCTTGGAATACCTACCGACCTGCGACGGTTTCCCTCGCTGCAGTTCGGCTTCGAACAGGCCATACGGGATTTCTCGGGAGGGGGACAACGCACATACTTCAACTCGGCCTTCCTGCTCGGAGAGGAGAGCCTGGAAATCAACGGACTCGTATGGATGGGCGATTACGATACGATGATAGAGCGGATCGAGGAGAAACTCACGGCTAGATTCCACTGTATCAAGCTTAAAATCGGGGCGATCGACTGGAAAAAGGAGGTGGATATGATCGAATATATCCGCAACAGATATGACCGGTCAAAGATCGAAATACGCGTTGACGCCAACGGCGGCTTCACTATGGACAACGCGTTGCCCAGGCTGAAACGCCTCGCCGACCTCGACGTGCACAGTATCGAACAGCCCATCAAGGCAGGAAATCCTGCCTTGATGAAATTCCTGTGCGAGATCTCCCCTCTCCCCATAGCACTTGACGAGGAACTTATCGGCAAGTATACCGTAGAAGAGAAGCGAGCGACCATTGAGGAGATCCGTCCGGCATACATCGTATTGAAACCGGCTCTGACCGGAGGATTCTCCGGAGCGGAAGAGTGGATAAAGCTGGCCGAAGAGACCGGTACCGGATGGTGGATAACCTCATCCCTGGAGTCGAGTGTAGGTCTTGACGCCCTGGCTCAGTGGACGGCTACGCTGAAAACAAAAATGCCGCAGGGACTCGGCACCGGAGCGCTGTACAGGAACAACGCACCGGAGCAATTGCTGCTGGAGGGAGATCGGCTCAGCTACCGGCCCAGGACGGAAGAACTTAACGTATGGACAGAAAAACTGGAATGGAGAGAATGACATACGAACAGTTTGCCGAAATGTGGGATGGCAACTCAGATTCCATCGAGTGCACCACTTCCGGATCCACCGGTACACCGAAATCGATTTTTCTGCCCAAACATGAGATGCGGCGTAGCGCGCGGCGCACGATAGATTTCTTCGGCGTAAGCCGCGACTCACTTCTGTACAGTTGCATCTCTCCGGATTATATCGGAGGGAAAATGCAGTTTGTCAGGTGCCGCGAGGCCGGATGCCGTTTCGCCTACGAGAAGCCATCCAACACTCCCTTGGCGGGGTACTCCGGAGGCAGAATCGATCTAGTGTCGGTGGTGCCGTCGCAAATGCTGTACATCGCCGGACTTCGCAACCTGCCGGACGTGGGCGCCTACCTGGTGGGAGGAGGGCCGGTACACGACAAACTACGCAAAATAATTGCGGCACGCGGAATCCGGGCATACGAGACTTACGGAATGACCGAGACAGCCTCGCATATAGCAATAAGAAGGATATCGGATCCGGAGGAAACATTCAGGATTCTTCCGGGAATCAGCATTTCCACCTCAGGCGACGGCTGCCTGAAGATTGATATCGAGGGATGGCAGAGTATCGTCACAAACGACATTGTCCGGATGGATACTCCAGAGACTTTCACAATAAGAGGAAGGGCCGACAACGTGATAATATCGGGCGGATTGAAAGTGCATCCCGAGGAAGTGGAAGCAAAAATCCGCTCACTCACGGGGATGGAATGTATGGTGAGTTCCGAGTCCGACGAGAAATGGGGCGAACGAGTGGTGCTCACCCTTGAACCGGATGGAAAAACCGGAATGGAGCCGGGTGAAATTATCAATAAAACCGTAAAATTGCTCAGGGGGCATGTCGCACCGCACGAATTCCCCAAGATTATACACATCGGGACTCTTCCACGCACCGCCAATGGAAAATTGCAACGGCAATTGTAAAGTGTCTTTTTTAAATCAGTTGTACGTTAAGAGTGTTTAATAACAAAAGCCACCTGGAAGCAGTTTTTTTACGATTTATTCCGCACATTCGGGCATGAGAATCAATTATTTTCTTCGCCAATTGAAGTTTTTTTTGTAATTTTGCATAACATTGAAGTACTACACAACATAGTTATTAAACATAACATTAAGGATATGATAACTAAAAGCACTCTTGAGCGGATTATCGGAGATGACCTTTCAGAAATATGGAAAGCATTGACATCCGATGAAAAGCGGGTAGTGACCGACAACTTCAAGTATGAGCGTTACAAGAAGAACCAGATGATATATGCGGAGTCGGAGACACCCGAAAATCTCTACTGTCTGCTGGAGGGAAAAGTCAAACTCTTCAAGAGCGGCATCGGCGACCGGGTACAGATTCTGAGACTATACCGTCCGGTACAATATTTCGGCTACAGAGCCTATTTTGCAAACGAACCATACGTATCGTCAGCCCAGGCCATCGAGCCGAGCGTATTGGGAATAATCCCGATGAAAGTTGTGGATAAGCTGATCAGGTGCAACAACAATCTCGCCATGTTCTTTATCCATGAACTTTCCAGAAATCTCGGAGGGTCAGACACCAAGATAATCAATCTGACACAGAAGCATATCAGAGGCCGTCTCGCGGAATCGCTGCTGATGCTTGCCGACAAGTACGGATATGAGGATGATGACTGTACACTCAAGATATACATGAGCCGCGAGGATCTTGCCAATCTCTCCAATATGACCACCTCCAACGCAATACGGACACTTATGGCTTTCGTAAACGAAAAGCTCATTTTTGTGGACGGACGCCGTATCAGGATAATAAATGAATCTCAGCTCCGCAAGATTTCCAAATACGGATAATCTGTTTCAATTCATAGTCGCGAAAAATATATAGCCAATATTCGGGGAATATAAAATAATTGAAGCACGCATTGATTATGCGTGCTTCAATTATTTTATCGCGGATTCCGTCGGGATATACTCAGATCGCCGAACGGATCACGCCACGCTCCGAGTGCTCGATGAAATCGATGATCTCGTCACGGAGAGGCGATGCGGCACATGTATCACGCACAAGTTTAACTGCATTTGTGATATTGAGATCGCTCAGGTAGAGGATTCTGTACACGTCATTAATGATTCGGATCTCCTCGTCGGTAAAATGGTTGCGGTGCAGACCGACAGAGTTGATTCCCACGTATGAGATAGGTTCTCTGGCAGCCTTGACAAAAGGAGGAATGTCCTTGTTGACCAACGCTCCGCCCTGAAGCATTATGTTTCTGCCAATGTGACAGAACTGATGGATCAGACTCCCTCCGCCGATCACGGCCGCGTCATCGATGCGGACTTCGCCCGCTATCTGACAGGCGTTCGACATGATGACTCTGTCGCCGAGACGACAGTCGTGCGCCACATGTGAATAGGCCATTATCAGACAGTTCTTTCCGATGACAGTCTTCCCTTTAGAGGCGGTTCCGCGGTTTACAGTGGTACATTCACGCAGTATGGTACCGTCGCCAATATAGACGAATGTCTCCTCACCCCGAAATTTGAGATCCTGGGGAATGCCGGAAATAACCGCACCGGGAAATATAGTGACACCCTCCCCGATTCTCGCGCCCGGGAACACAGTCACATTGCCGTAAATCTTGCAGTTGTCACCTATCTCGACATCTTCATATATCGTGGTGAAATCACCTATCTCCACGTTACTCCCGATTTTAGCTTCAGGATGTACGTTATACAGATTTGCCATCTTTTATTTGTTTTTTATAATCTGCGCCATGAATTCAGCCTCACAGACGATCTTTTCGCCCACAAAAGCATATCCCTTTACGATGGCGCATCCACGACGAATTTCAGTCATCAGCGACACATTGAGCAGCAGCGTATTGCCGGGAACAACCTTCTGACGGAACTTTACATTGTCTATTTTGAGGAAATATGTGGAGTATTTCTCCGGTTCCTCGAGATAGTTGAGCACGAGCACTCCCGCAGCCTGGGCCATCGCCTCCACCTGAAGCACACCCGGCATGACCGGCTCCTCGGGAAAATGACCCTGGAAGAAGGGTTCGTTGACGGTGACATTCTTCACGCACACTATATGCTTCTGGTCCATCTCAATAACTTTGTCGACAAGCAGGAACGGATACCGGTGGGGAAGAAGGTGTCGTATACCGTTCACATCGATCAGCGGCGCAAGGTTGGGATTATAGACGGGAGCCTGTATCTCAGTATGCTTCACATCCTTGCGGACAAGGCGCGTGAATTTATTGTTGACCGAATGCCCGGGACGTACTGCCACAACCCTGCCCTTCAGGGGCCGGCCGATGAGAGCGAGATCTCCGATCAGGTCCATGAGTTTGTGACGCGCCGGCTCGTTGTCCCATTTCAGAGGTTTCGGATTGATATAACCGAGAGAATGGAGTTCAACACGCGGAACTTTCATTACTTCGCAGATGTGGTCTATATGATTCTGCGGAATCTCCCTGTCGTAGATCACTATGGCGTTGTCAAGATCGCCTCCCTTGATAAGGTTGTTCGCCACAAGCTGCTCTATCTCCCGTACGAACACAAATGTGCGCGCATTTGATATTTCCTGCTTGAACTCGGCAAGGTCATCAAGAACCGCAAACTGGTTGGGCAACACAGGCGAATCATATTCCACCATGCACTCCACGCTGAACCCGTCGTCGGGATAGATAGTGATGGTCGAACCCGTCTCCTCATCACGGAACTTAAGTTTCTCCTTGATTATATAGAAATCCTTGTCGGCCTTCTGCTCCTTGAGTCCGACACGTTCAATATTTTCAACATAGATTATTGCGCTTCCGTCAAGTATCGGTAGTTCCGGCCCGTCGACATCGATCAGGCAATTGTCGATTCCGGCGGCGTAAAGAGCCGCCATGGCATGTTCTATAGTACTGACCACCACACCTTTACGGCCAATTACCGTACCACGGGTGGTATCCACTACATTCTCTGCGATAGCTTCGATAACAGGTTGTTCCGGAAGATCCACACGACGGAATCGATATCCTGTGTTTTCATCGGCAGGATTGAACACCGCGGTGATCTCTATCCCGGAATGAAGGCCTTTTCCCTTGACGGAGAAAGACTCGTTTATGGTCTGTTGGTTCATATATTTATATATGTTCGTTATTTCTTGTTAAACTGGCGGAACAGTTCCGGCAGACGCTTGAGATATACCTGTGTGCGGGCAAACTGCATCGCATCGACAGCGGGGTAGCCTATCAGTCTGCTGTTTGATCCGATGCTGTTCGGTACGCCGGACTGCGCTCCGATCTCATTCATGTCGCCGACATTGATATGGCCGGAGAAACCTACCTGCCCTCCTACCCTGTTGTAGTTGCCGATTTTAGTGCTCCCTGCGATACCGGTCTGAGCGGCAAACACATTTCCGGTACCTATCTCCACATTATGGGCTACCTGAATCAGATTGTCGAGTTTTGTTCCTTTGCCGATCCGCGTACAACCGAATGTGGCACGGTCCACAGCGGTATTGGCACCGATCTCCACATCATCTTCAATCACCACCACTCCGGTCTGGGGTATTTTTTCGTAGGAACCGTCGTGGCGTGGAGCGAAACCGAAACCGTCCGCACCAATCACAGCTCCGCTGTGAATGACGCACCGCGAACCTATCCGGCAACCTTCGTAAATCCTTACTCCGGCGCGTATCACAGTGCCATCGCCGATCTCGACATTGTCGCCGACATACGCCTGAGGGTATATCATCACACCTTTGCCGAGACGCACGCCTTCGCCGATGTAGGCGAACGCGCCGATATAGGCATCATCGGGAATACCAACCCCCTCCGCAATGTGACAAGGCTGTTCCACGCCCCTCTTGCGCGGCTTGCGGGCCTCGATGGCGTTAAGCAAGTCGGCAAGAGCCTCGTATGGGTCCGGGACACGGATGAGAGTCGGCGAAACGGCACCTTCAGTCTCAAATCCATCGGCCACAAGTACGGCTGTCGCCGAAGTGGTATTGATGAAATGGGCATACTTCGGGTTGGCTATGAAAGTGATGTCGCCGGCTTTTGCCTCTTCTATTTTCGCAAATCCTGTTATCGGCAATTGGCCGTTTCCATCGACTCTGCCATTCACAAAGCCGGCTATGATGTCTGGTGTAAGATTCATTCCATTCATTTTTATGAGCTTCGGGCATTCCGGACCGGTCGAAAGGTGTCAGCACCCGCTGACAACGCCGCCGCAGAAACCAGCTACTCCTCACTGTACAAAACTACAATGCCGTATGCTTTTAACCGTGAAATCTCGGAAACCGGAACCCACAGAAAAAAAGCACATGAAATATTCACGGCAAAATTAACAAAATTTGATAGAAAAACCTAATCGGCATCAAATTTCGTATGAATTATGGGAAAAACCCGGGGTTATTTGGAGAATTTTAGTAATTTTGCATAATGAAGTGTAAAAGGTTGAAAAGCCTTCACGATGAAACAAATTGAAATAACATAATCTAACCAAAAATCGAATCAATGGAAATTTCGCACATTGAACACATCGGAATAGCAGTGCCTGATCTGGCCGAGGCTATCAAGTACTACGAGAACGCTCTCGGACTTAAATGCTACAAGCAGGAAGTAGTTGAAGATCAGAAGGTAACTACCGCATTCTTCAAGGTGGGCGACACAAAGATCGAACTTCTCGAGCCGACCTGCCCTGAAAGCACAATCGCCAAATTCATCGAGAAAAACGGCGGCCGCGGAGGTATGCATCACCTCGCGTTCGCCATCAAGGACGGTGTGGCCAACGCTCTCCAGGAAGCAGAAGAGAAAGGCATCCGTCTGATCGACAAAGCACCCCGCAACGGTGCTGACGGACTCCATATCGCCTTCCTCCACCCGAAGTCGACTGAAGCAGTCCTCACCGAGCTTTGCGAAGACCCCTCCAATAAATAAATTTATCACCTACTGCATCAAAACATAAAGCAATGAGCAAACAGGAAGAAAAAATCAGCCAGCTGATCGAGAAGCGTGCCGAGTGCCGTCTCGGAGGTGGCGAGAAAGCCATCGAGAAACAGCACCAGAGAGGCAAATACACCGCCCGCGAGCGCATAGCGATGCTGCTCGACGAGGGTAGTTTCGAGGAGCTCGACATGTTTGTGACACACCGCTGCACAAACTTCGGCCAGGACAAGAAGCATATCCTCGGTGACGGCGTGGTGACCGGTTTCGGTACAATCGAAGGCCGTCTGGTATACGTGTTCGCACAAGACTTCACAGTATTCGGAGGCTCCCTTTCCGAGACTATGTCGCAGAAGATCTGCAAGGTTATGGACATGGCGATGAAGATGGGTGCTCCCGTGATCGGTCTCAACGACTCCGGCGGTGCCCGTATCCAGGAGGGTATCAACGCC
>DERZ01000018.1:0-289 GCA_002361155.1 Porphyromonadaceae bacterium UBA3327
GGCCTTCGCCATGGAGCGGATGGCGAGGATGGAGAGCATGTTCTCCTCCCCTTTTCCCTTTACATCGCGAAGGAGACGGTTCACGCTCCTGTTCACCTCGCGGGAACTGCCGTCGGTGGCGAGCTTGTATCCGAAGCGGGATGCGATGAGCGCGAGGTTGCCGATTTTCTCAGGATCAGGGTTGTCATGCACACGGTAGACGAAGGTTTTCGCCTTCTTCCCCGCAGGCGTCTTGCCCACGGACTCGGCTACAGTGAGATTGGCGAGCAGCATGAACTCCTCGATAAGC
>DERZ01000018.1:582-15575 GCA_002361155.1 Porphyromonadaceae bacterium UBA3327
CTCGATAAGCTTGTTGGCGTCTTTCGATTCCTTGAAGTAGACACTCACCGGCTTACCGGTCTCATCGATTTCGAAGCGGACCTCGGCCCTGCCGAACTCCAGGGCACCGGCCTGGTAGCGGCGCCGGCGGAGTTCCCTGGCCAGACCGTTGAGCACCCCGAGCTCGCGGGCGAATTCCCCTTTTCCGGTCTCGATTATCTCCTGCGCCTCCTCGTAGGTGAAGCGCCGGTTGCTTCGGATAGCCGTGCGGCCTATGCGGGAGTTGAGCACATTTGCCTTCTGGTCGAGTTCGAAAATCGCCGAGAAGGTGAGTTTGTCCTCGTCGGGGCGCAGGGAACATATACCGTTGGAAAGGCGCTCGGGAAGCATCGGTATGGTGCGGTCCACGAGATAGACACTGGTGGCGCGTTTCTGCGCCTCCTTGTCAATGAGCGATCCGGGCCTGACGTAGTGCGTCACGTCGGCGATATGGACGCCCACCTCCCAATTGCCGTTGGCGAGCTGGCGGATGGAGAGTGCGTCGTCAAAGTCCTTGGCGTCACGCGGATCGATGGTGAAGGTGGTTACGCTGCGGAAGTCCTCGCGGCGCGCCACCTCCTCAGGAGTGATCCCTTCGCGGATTCTGTCGGCGGCTTTCTCCACATTCTCCGGATACCTGTAGGGGAGGCCGAACTCGGCAAGGATGGCATGCATCTCCGCATTGTTTTCCCCTTTCGCTCCGAGGATATCTATTATCTCGCCGCGAGGATTCATCTCGTCATCGCGCCAGTTGGTGATGCGCGCCACGGCCTTGTCGCCGCTCTTGCCTCCGCGAAGCCGGCTCTTGTCGAGGATGATGTCGGCGGCGAGAAACTTGGAGTCGGTGACGAGCGCGGCATAATTCTTCTCTATCCGGAGAGTGCCGACAAACTGCTGGTCCTTCGTCTCCAGAATCTCGATCACGCGGGCTTCCGGGTCCTGACCCCTCCGGGCGGCGGAAACCACCACCCGGACTTTGTCGCCGTTGAGAGCATGCATCGAATTGCGCTCCGCCACCATGATATACTCGTCGTCGACCACAACGGCATTCTTGCCGTTGCTGCGGCGCACGAAATATCCGACATTCTCCGTACCCCGGTTGGCTTTCGCCTTGTACTTGCCGAGGTCCACCTCCAGAATGTCGCCGGCAGCCACAAGATCGTCAAGCATGTTGATAACGTCCAGGCGGTTCGACTTTCTGTCGGCCCCGATTCCGAACGCTATCTGCTTATAGTTGAAACTCTGCTTGTTCTGCATCTGCAGAAACTCCAGTATACGGGCTGCGAGGTCCTGCTTCCGCATCCTGCCGCTCCCTTTGTTTACGGTTTTGCTCATGGGTCAATCATTATTTGTAATTTCCATCATCCATCCTCCCGCGGATCACGGGTAGGTCAGCGCTTGATCCTGGCGGCTATCGCGGCGGGGACGGCATCCTTGTGTATGCCCACTCCGAGGGTCTTCTCCAGGAAGAAGGGAACGGATACATAAATATAGCCGTCGTAAATCTGGTTGGTGTCCCAGGAATTCTTCACCTTGTAATATTTATTTCCCTCCTGGTCCTTGGCGGTGCCCACGATCACCATGCCGTGGTCATCGGTTGTCTCGAAGTTGTCGAATGTCTCCTGACGGGATTCCTGTGTGACCTTCTTCTCGGCCACCGGGCCCTTGATGTCGTAGCGGGCATCCTCACGGTCCTTGTCGGAAAGTTTCACCCAGCGCGACAGCTCGGTGTCATCCATGTCCTGACTGTCTTTCTCCTCGGGAAGGAGCGCGTATCCGTTTTTCCATTTGAAACCGCCCTCCGACACGTCGGCGGCCCACATCACGGTCCAGCCCTTGTCGAGAGCGTTGTCCACTATCTGCTGCATCTCCTCCATGGGCACGTTGACACTCTCGGTCCATGCCCAGTTGTCGGGAATCTCGAGGATGAAGCTCTCATAGAAGGGATGGTGCGTGTAGCTTGTAAAGTTTATGAAGCTCTCGGGCTCCAGTCCCATCTCTGCCGCCCACTGCGCGGGAGTGTATGTCTTACCCTTGTAGGTGAACGTCTCGGGGACGGGTCCGAGGTACGCGTCGAGGATACCTTTCAGACCGTCGAGCCATGCTGTGGTAAGCTTCGAGTTCTTCTGACCGCGGGCAAGAACAGCGTTGAGATATGCCTCCATAGCCTCGGCCATTTCATAATGTGAATGCTTCTTCTCGCCGTAGTTCAGACCGGTGTATGCCTCCTCCGGCATCGCGCCGTACCGCGCCGTCATATTGAGCACATCGCCGAAGGAACCTCCCTGGGCGAAATTGCATTTGCCGTTCATACGCATATACTTCTTCGCCTTGTCGATATAGGCGTTACGGACGATAAACATCTCCGACACGTCGAGTTCCGGACCACCCTTGCGCAGCACGTTGTCCTCAAGGGTGCTGACGCCGGAAAATGCCCAGCACGTTCCCGACTTGTTCTGGTCCTTGACAGAACCATGCCTGTTGATCTTGACATCAGTGAAAGTAAAACCTGTGGAATCGGGCTCAATCACTTCCGGTTCTCCGGCAGGGGCCTGATAACAGGTGGCATTGGCGGAAAAGGCCGCGGCGGCCATCATTGCGAATATTGCTCTCTGTTTCATGATATGGACTTGAAAGTTATTATGGTTTTATTTTTTATGCGGTTATAGCACGGTTGTTTTGACGTTAAAAATCTGTCAGACAACTGCAATTATTTTGCAAATATAACGATTTATCCGGAATCAACCGCATTTTTTCACCATTACAATGCCATATAAATCATCAGAGAGCATTTCGGCGTGAAGAAAAAAGGCTCCATCAGGCACCATCTCCGCGGTCAGCGGCGGCGGTTCCTGATGGCATTGTAGACGACCGCCGAACCGACGAGTATCAGACCTATTCCGATTCCGAGCAGCATGGTCAATTTCACGCAGAGTCCGACAACAGCCGCCACAGCACCTGCACCCATCATCACGTAGCCTGCTATTTTAGCGGCCTTGCCATGCTCCGGAGCATTTATACGATGATCCTCAATACGTTCCGCCGTCTCGGCAAGAGCCAGGGCGGTGTCGCCGGATGTGACGGCGCAGACGCCATTGTCGGGCGGCGCAACATTCCGCACACGCTCAACCACTTCCACACGGCAGTTTCCACAACAGTCCTCGACAACCACCTGCTCCACCTCGGCTACGGTCGGATATCCTTTGTCGCGTACTGCTTCGGCATGAGGAGTTTTCTCCGTGACAAGGGCGGCGGAGACTTCTGTGAAAAGTTTGAGCCGGTCGCGCGAGAAATTCCCCGCAAGGGATCCGGCGAGGGATTCGCGGTATTCCTCGTCCCAGTTCTCACGCTCTTCTATCACGAGGGTCCCTACCTCTTCATCAAATAGGTCCGGCATGTTTTCCATCGCGTAAGTCACCATATCCAGCGTGGCCGGACGTCCGGGGTGTTCCCATAGTTCCTGTACGATGAGAGCTCTTGCGGCCTCTCTGTCGCCGGCCTTGACGGCCTGTTCCATCTTCTTTATCATAACTCAGTCTGTTTTTCATATCTCGGGAGGCAGCATCACCACATTGGTAAAAGTACTTCTGCGCAGCCTTACATGAGTAACAAACATTGAGTCTGAATGGTTGATGGCAGGACAGCTACATCAAAAAACGCTTATCGGGAGACCGGTCAGAGACTCAGATGCCTGGTGAAACGGACGGTGCCGTCGCTCAGAACCGTGCGACGGATATAAAGGCCTTTGCCAGACGGTTCCTGCACGCGGAGTCCGCTGAGGTCGTACCATTCGTCAGCCTCGACTTCCAGGGCGCCGACGGTTCCGGCTCCACTGACGGGACGCTCGCAGAACCGATAACCGATGAGCACAAACTGCTGGTCGGCATGGCCGAGAAAGACATCGATTGCGAGACGTATCCACGGGCGGTCGCGATATTCCTCTTCCACCGGCACCGTTATGGTCTGCCAGCCGGTACGGTCCTTAGGGAAGGTGAAGGTCTTCATCATTCCATCAAGCCGGTTCTGCATATAGATGCATGTATTTGCAGGAGCATCCGCTCCAAGCCAAACATCAAACTCGAATACGGGGTCTTCCATACCCGCCGTGGAAAATTTCGGCAGGTCCATGCGCAGACGCGCCGGGGCAGTTTTGGTGACACCTATAAGGGCGTCCGGATCGGGACAGCCGGCGAATTTGTCAGCATCATAATCGACGGGATTGCCGTAGAGCCATTCGCCTGCACCATATTCAACGGATGGAACGGAGCGCATCAGCGGGGTGAGCGCAGCTGTCATTCCTGAGAATGTCTCTTCCGCCGGCGCTTTCCAGGGAGTTCCGAGCACAAAGGATCCATAGCTGAGCGCCGGGCTGACCCCTGCCGCGGTCTTGGCGGCTATACCGATACGCACGGAGCGCTGGATGGCATCTTTCTCAAGCACATAGTCATATTCGAACACATCGGGACCGACCTCGATTATATCTCCGGTCCATTCGCCATCGGCGCCGATCTCGCCGATTACAAAGCGACATCCTTCAGGCGTGTAGTATCCCTCCCCGTCAAGAGCTCCGGACGGAGCCTTCCAGGTGAGATGCACCGACATGTTGTCATCGCTGTCCACACCGGTGTAATCCTCCACATATCCCGCCGGGGACTGCCCCGTGAAAGCAGTAACGGCTGTCGGCTTGCCTGCGAGGTCGCCTGTCATTGGAGTCACGGTGATTTCATGCTCGCCCTGAGCCGAATGCACTGTAAGCGTCACTTCCTCGCCGGGACGGCCCTCGACTTCCGCCTTCTCTCCGCATCCCGAAGACTTGCCGACAGCCTTTACCGTAAGACCCGGGTCGATGGGTGTGCCATCGATACGTTTCTCCGGCAAGCGGAAGCGGAGGCTGACGGTGAGATCGCGGTCGGAAGTGGAGGCTACGGCAAGACCTGTCACGGCATCGGGAATCGATTCCTCTGCCTGCGAGCGCGAGATACGGATGTCGCGCACCGCAAGATTGCTTCGGGCCGCATCCGAAAAGTAACGGACCGCCACGTAGTATGCGCCGGGTGAATCAACGTGGAAAAGGTTGGAATAACTTTTCCACTTGTCAATATCCAGAACCTTTGTCCTGGCGATGACAGGAACTGTCAGAGCGTTGATTTCAGGAGCTTTACCGGCCCTAATCTCGAAATATTCACCGGAAGCGCCCAGGCAGGTGGCGTCGAGCTCCACCTGATATACCGCCGAGGCATCGGTGATTTCCACAGGAGGCAGGACCGTCCATACGCCGGAATCCGGTCCCTTGTCGGCGTTGATTATGGTCACAAGGTCTTCCTGGCCCCCATCCGGTCCGAATGTATAGGGGATCGGAAACGCTTTGCCCATGAGGAAACGCTCCGACACACCGGGCGGGGACTCCAGACCATCGTAGACAGCCGTCACCTCGGCAGTGTAACCGGTGTAATATATGTCGGGGTCGATAGATACCGGCGCGGATGTGCCGGAAGTCTCCGCAGCCGGCACGCCGTTGAGCGACACTTTGTAAGTCACCGCCGCCGGGTCGATGTAACCGCCGTGCAGACCTTCGGAAACAGGCTCCCATGTCACGGCGCTCCGAGACAGCTTCACGCCTCCGGGAGCCTGCGGCGTATCGTTGCCGGCGTAGACTGCAGTGGAGGCAATCATGCCGCGGACATCACCGTCGGAAAGACGGAGCTGCAATGCCCTCGTGCCCCTGTCGAGTCCTGTATAGTCCACTACCAGAGTAGCTCCCGGTTCGGCAGTGCCTTTCGACACCTCTCTGCCGTCGACCATCGCGCTGTATGAGAGCGTGGCTCCGGACAATTCCGTGCCGTCGCAGCGCATCGAGGGGATATGCCAGCTGACCGACGCCTCGGACGCTCCGGGCATGAACGCCATTTCGCCGACATGTGCCATACGAGGAGCGGTCATGCTGTCCACCATGGTTTCGTCAGTAACGAAGAAGGTATACTGCGGATTGGTGCCGGTGTCGGTGAGTTTGACAGCCTCTCCGGGTTCGGGCCGGATGGCGTACAGCCCGGAGCGGACATCCTGAGGGCAATAGAGATAATATCCGTCCTGCTGGCTATAGACCAGTCCTCCTCCAGATGGTCCGGAATTTTCTGTCCAGAGATTGAAAATCACGCTTTGAGTGCCGTCACGGTCTACTTTCACGAAATCCCCCGTACAGTTTACTCCGAAGAACGCGTCTTCGTCCGGATTATAACAGAGCGAACCGCAGCGCGAAGACGGGTCGGTCAGTGACAGCACCTCGATGCTGGCGCCGATATCTTCGGCCGGTGCCGTAGCAAAAGAGTACATCGGCAGACCGGTGTCGGAATCCGGATCGGCATCATGCGCCACATATCCGTAGATTCTATTCTCCTGCGGAACGTATGCCACTGAAATGAAATCGGTGGGATGCTCACGGTCGCTTGCAAGTTCCACATCGGCGAGCACGTCTCCCTTCTTGAGGTCGAATTCGTGATAATGATGGTAGTCGAGCAACCGGTCGTCACTTTTCTCCATGGAGGAAATGGTACATAGCCGTCCGTCGGCGTTGATCCATCCCGCAACGAGCCTCGGCCCGGCCGGGGCCAGTTCATAATGCCACAGACGTTTTCCCGATCCGTCGGCGTTCACCTTATACAGGCCGGGAGTGGAGTCATCGGTGTCGCAGACGAGGTAGCCGTAGAACGAGCCGAGGGTAGCCGGTGCATACGTTTCGGCCGCAGATGCAGCCGGAGACACACTTGCGGCCAGAATACAGGCCGTCAATAATGTATATTTCATATTTTGACTCAGATCATTTTATAATGTTTTTTGCCTGACCAAACATTGTTGTCCAGGATTTATAACTTACTTATTAAAAGTATGGTTTACAACAAGAAATGCGCACTTCATACGGCAGGTTCGCACTCCCTAAAATATTGCTTTTACCATTTTTATGACAAACATAGCGGTTTTTAAATTATTTTCAAATATATCAATGTTAAAATATATTAAATAAATTTATTGTGTCACATTTGTACTTAACTCTTTTTCATTTTTACTCCCAATAGAGCGGATTTTTTAACATTCGGTAAAAATTTATCAGTATTTCCGGACCCCATCATACTTTTTTCATATTTTAGCGTTTAAATATTATATCCTGCTTTTCAAGCATATCGTGCCACGCACGTCCATGCTGGTGATAACTTCGGATATATTGTTATATATCTTGAATTTGACTGTAATATTTTCCGTAAGGCATTATTTAAAGGCGGAACTATGAAAAAACTTGATAAAGACTACGATGTAATTATAATCGGAGGCGGAGCCACTGGAGCCGGCACTGCCCGTGACTGCGCGTTGCGGGGACTGTCGGTGCTGCTTGTGGAACGCTTCGACTTCACGGCCGGGGCCACAGGCCGCAATCACGGACTTCTGCACAGCGGGGCCCGCTATGCGGTGACTGACCCCGAAAGCGCCGAAGAGTGTATCAGAGAAAATATCATCCTCAAGCGCGTGGCACGCCATTGCGTGGAGGACACAGGCGGACTTTTCATCACCCTTCCGGAAGATGACCTCGCGTTTCAGAAAACATTCGTCGAGGCATGCGGCAAAGCCGGTATAAAGACAGAAGTGATCTCGCCCGACGAGGCTCTCCGTCTGGAGCCGGCAATCAACCCGGAGCTAACCGGTGCGGTCAAAGTGCCCGACGGGGCTGTGGACCCTTTCCGTCTCACAACCGCCAACGTGATCGACGCGCGCCGGCACGGCGCCGACATCGTCACGTATCATGAGGTGACCGGCTTCCTCCGCACCGGCGACCGTATCGAAGGTATCGTAATGCGCAATGTGCGCACAGGAGAGGAAACGGCCGCCACCGGCAAGGTCACAATCAATGCCGCCGGCATCTGGGGACATCTTGTGGCAAAAAAAGCCGGCATCGAAATCAACATGTTCCCCGCCAAGGGGTCTTTGCTGATATTCGGTCACCGGGTGAACAACAAAGTGATAAACCGCTGCCGCAAACCGGCGAATGCCGACATCCTCGTGCCTGGAGACACCATCTGCCTGATCGGCACCACGAGCGACCGCATCCCGTTCGACCAGATCGACAACATGGATGTCACGCCCGAAGAGGTCGACGTGCTGCTCCGCGAAGGACAGAAACTCTCCCCCACCCTCGCCTACACACGCATCCTCCGGGCCTACGCAGGTGTGCGTCCGCTGGTGGCCGCCGACAATGACCCGACCGGCCGCAGCATCAGCCGCGGCATAGTATGCCTCGACCATGCCAAACGCGACGGCGTGGAGGGATTCATCACCATCACCGGCGGCAAACTGATGACATACCGCCTGATGGCGGAGGAGGCTACAGACATGGCCTGCCGCAAACTCGGAGCGGAAGGAAAGAAATGCGAGACAGCGCATCTGCCGCTCCCGGGCAGCGAACAAAGCGCATCGGAGATAGAACGCCACGACAAAAAACGGGAAAAAGAATATGTAGACAAGGTCTATACCCGGCGCATGCACATCATCGAGCTGCCCACCGAGCAGCTCGCTGCCGAAGGACGTCACGGAACGCTGTCGGAGGAGATTCAGTTCCTCAACAACGTGGATGAGGCTATGGTGTGCGAGTGCGAGCAGGTATCGGTGGGAGAGATAGAATTCGCCATCGAAAAACTCCATGTCCACAACCTGATAAATCTGCGACGTCGCACCCGTCTGGGGATGGGTACCTGCCAGGGACAGCTATGCGCGTGCCGCGCGGCCGGCCTTCTCGAGAAGGCCGATCACTGTGCCGACCGGTCGATGGCCGACCTCTGCTCCTTCATAAACGAGCGATGGAAAGGAATGTACCCTGTGGCATGGGGCGACACCACAAGCGAGACACAGTTCACCTCGTGGCTCTACAACGGAGTGGCTGGCCTCGACGAGTGGCTCAAGGAGCATGAACCGCAAAAGAATGTAAACGGAGAAATCAAGTATACGCTATGAAATTCGACACAATCATAATAGGAGGAGGACTGAGCGGACTGAGCGCGGGAATATCCCTGGTAAAAGCCGGGCAGCGCGTAGCCGTGGTGTCGGCCGGCCAGAGCTCGCTGCATTTCAACAGCGGCTCGTTCGAGCTGATGGGCTATGACGAGAACCACCGCCCCGTGGAGAACCCGCTCGAGGCCATGAAAGGACTCGACGAGGAACATCCCTACCGGAGGATGGGCCTTGACAACGTGGCGCGCCTCGCCCCACAGGTGGCGCCGATGCTCGCCGATGCCGGAGTCAGAATGCGGGGAACCGCCGCGCGCAACCACTGGAGACTCTCCCCGATGGGAGTGATGAAGACCGCATGGCTCACCGTGGAGGACCATATCGCCCTCGACAGTCCCGACAGCTTTCCCTGGAAAAAAGCGGCCATCATCAACATCACCGGACTTCTCGACTTCTTCCCGCGCTTCCTCGAGACAGGACTCCGCAAGCGCGGAATGGAATGCAGTCTTGCCGAAGTGACATGCAATGAAATCGCCGAGCAGAGGGTGAGCGCCACCGAGATGCGCGCCACCAACATAGCAAGGGTACTACAAGGCAAAGCCCTCGAGTCGCTGGCAGCCGAGATTCGCCAGGCCGCAGGCGACGCGGAGGTGATTTTCTTCCCCTCCGCGGCAGGACTCGAAAGCATGAAAAACGCCGACATACTGCGCGAACTCGCCGGACGTCCGTTCTACTTCATCCCGACAATGAGCACCAGCGTATCGGGAGTGAGATGCCAGATGACACTCCAGAAATATTTCAGGCGTATCGGCGGATATTATATGATCGGAGATGTGGTCAGCAAAGGAAACTTCGACGGCAACAGGCTCCTCTCGGTCGAAACGCGCAACTTCGCCTCAGACCGGCTCTCCGCCGACAACTTCATCTTCGCCGCCGGAAGCTTTTACAGCCACGGCATGGTAGCCACCCCCAGCGCGATAGTGGAGCCGGTGCTCGGCCTTGACACAGAATACCGCGGATCGCGCCCCGAATGGTACAACGAAGATATCTTCAAGAAACAGCCATATATGAAATTCGGCATCGCCACAGACGCGGACTTCCGCGCTATCCGCGACGGAAAAACCACCGAAAACATTTACGTAGCAGGCTCATCGCTTCCGGGCGCGGACTCCGTCAACGAAGGTTCAGGAGCCGGCGTGGCGGCGCTCACCGCCCTGCATATCGCTGAAAAAATCAAATAGACCCAACTATGGCACACAAATTAAAAACCGATTATCCTCTCCCACCGCAAGACGCCGCGGTACAGATGATCGATAATGTCAGCGACAACAATTTCGAGATGTGCACCAAGTGCACCATCTGTACCGTATATTGCCCGGTAACTCCCGTCAACCCGATATATCCCGGCCCGAAACAGGGCGGTCCCGACGGGGAACGATACCGCTTGAAAAAACCGGAATTCTACGACGAGGCCCTCAAATACTGTCTCAACTGCAAGCGCTGTGAGGTGGCATGTCCTTCCGACGTGAAGATCGGCGACATCATACAGGCAGCCAGAATAAAATACACGCCCCACAGACCGTCATTCCGCGACTCGATGCTGGCCGACACAGACCGGATGGGCACACTCGCCACGGCCGTGGCGCCCATCGTGAATTTCTCGCTCGGACTCAAGCCGGTAAAATGGCTGATGGACTCGGTGACCGGTATCGCCAAGGAGCGTACTTTCCCAAGCTATGCCTCGCAGAAGTTCATCACATGGTACAACCGAGAAGCACGCGAGGCTCAGAAACAGTATGCAAGGCAAGTCACATATTTCCATGGATGCTACGTCAACTACAATTACCCTCAGCTCGGCAAAGACCTGGTGAAGGTGATGAATGCCGTGGGCTACGGCGTAGAGGTAATGGAGCGGGAAAAGTGCTGCGGGGTGGCCAAAATCTCCAACCGGCTCATAAAAGAGGCGACTCGCGACGCACGTCGCAACATAGAGTGCATCACCGAGGCCGTGGACCGCGGCAATGCCGTGATAGGCACAAGCAGCACCTGCATCTTCACCATCCGCGACGAATACCCTCATCTGCTCAACCTCGAAGTGGAACATATACGCCCGCACGTGATGCTCGCCACCAAGTTCCTCTTCGAACTGTATGAGAGCGGCAAGATAAAATTCGTGTTCAAACCCGACTTCAGGCGCAAGGTGGCCTACCACACCCCATGCCACATGTTGAAACTCGGATGGCAGTATTACAGTACCGAACTGATGAAACTCATTCCCGGCGTGGAACTGGTGATTCTCGACAGCTATTGTTGCGGAATAGCCGGAACTTACGGATTCAAGAAAGAGAATTACCAGTACTCTCAGGGAATCGGCGAACCGCTCTTCGATCTTATCCGCGAGGTGAACCCGGACGTGGTGGCAAGTGACTGCGAGACCTGCAAATGGCAGATCGACATGTCGACCGACTACACCGTGATAAATCCGATCTCGCTGCTTGCCGAAGCCATCGACACCGAGCAGACCGCCATGGCCAACATGGGCTTCCGCGCAATGCAGTGAACAGGTACCGGAAACAAAGTTTAAAAAAATTCAATACCAACAAAAACTTCTTATAAGAAATTATGGCAAGATTTTTAGCACCTCCGGCGCCGAAGCCGGAACAGAAGCCGGGACCGGCTCTGGACAAGCGCTACAAGAAGATGCGCATGCAGGTGTTCACCGGAGCCTTCATCGGCTACGCGGCGTTCTACCTTGTCCGCAAGAATTTCTCGATGGCCATCCCGTTCCTCGACAAGTTCGGCATTGACAAGGGAGAGCTCGGCACCGTCCTTGCAATGAACGCCATCGCTTACGCGCTGTCGAAATTCCTCATGGGTTCGGTGAGCGACCGCTCAAACGCCCGGAAGTTCCTCCCGCTGGGACTTATCCTCTCCGCACTCGCCATGGCCTTCATGGTATGGCCTATCCAGGCGTTCGATCTTGTGACGCACCCGGAGAACAAGATCTGGGCACTTATGCTACTCGGATTCCTCAACTTCCTGGTAGGATGGTTCAACGGCATGGGGTGGCCTCCGTGCGGCCGCATCATGACCCATTGGTTCAGCCTCCACGAGCGGGGCACCTGGATGTCGGTGTGGAACTGCGCCCATAATGTCGGAGGCGCACTCGTCGGCCCCATGGCCGTATATGGCGCAGCCTGGTTCGGATCCTGGTTCTACGGACAGAACTCAGACCTCTACTTCCTGGCCGGTACGTTCCTCTTCCCTGCGGCCGTCGGACTGCTGATCGCCATCGTGGCATACTGTCTGCTGCGTGACACCCCGCAGAGCGTGGGCCTCCCCTCCATCGAGAAATGGCGTAATGATTATCCCAAGAATTACAGCGCCAAGAGCGAGGAGGTACTCACCACCAAGGAAATATTCTTCAAATATGTGTTCAACAACAAATTCCTGTGGTTCATCGCCTGCGCCAATGCATTCATCTACATGGTCCGCTACGGCGCGCTTGACTGGGCCCCAACCCTTCTGACCAACGCCGGATTCGACATCAAGCAGGCCGGCTGGGCATACTTCGCCTTTGAAATCGCCGCCATCCCGGGCACACTCTTCTGCGGCTGGCTAAGCGACAAGGTGTTCAACGGACGCCGCGCCGTGCCCACCATCATCTTCATGGCGCTCATCATCGTGTTCCTCGTCCTCTACTGGATGTTCTACGACACGAGCATCACCATGGCCCTCATAAGTCTTATCGGAATCGGATTCCTCATCTACGGACCGGTGATGCTGATCGGTGTCCAGGCCCTCGACCTCGCGCCAAAGAACGCATCGGGTACCGCAGCCGGTCTCACCGGATTCTTCGGATACTTCTTCGGAACAGCCCTGCTCGCCAACATGCTCATCGGCTGGGTGGCCGACAACTGGGGGTGGGGATACACCTTCGGATGCCTGATCGCCGCCTGTCTGCTCTCCATCATATTCGTGGGCCTCACCTACAAAGAGGAACAGTATCTGGTCGAGAACAATCGCAAGCCGGCCGTAAAGGAAACCACCGAAGAGGACGTGGACTCACCGCTTAAATAACAATAACCAAACTATAAACTATATCAAACGCATGAAGAAACAACTGTTGCTTTCAGCCCTGGCTTTAGGAGGCCTGGCGCTGACATCCTGCGAAAACCAGGAGTTCCAGAATGAGAAGGAAGACGCGATGCGTATCGATGTCCAGCAGATTTCCCCGGAAATGGCAAAGGTGCGCGACTATGTCCCGCTCTATGCCGTAATCGCCCATCGCGGCTCCACATTCTGGGCTCCGGAGGAGACCGAGGCGGCATGGCGCTGGGCGCGCAACATCGGCGCTGACTATCTCGAGAGCGACCTGCAGTCGTCGAAAGACTGCATCGTGCTGGCCAACCACGATGACAATCTGGCCAGAACCACCAACATCGAGAAGGTGTTCAGCGAGTATGTGCCTTCCACCCGCAAGGACTTCTACCGCTCCTTCAGAAATCCCGACGGCTCGCAGCATTTCTCCGAAGAGGACATCGAACTGCAGTATCAGGCGGATGTGAACTCCTTCCGCCCCTACTATGCCATGAGCTATTATTTCCATGAGCTCCTCATGCTGGACGCAGGCTCATGGTTCAACGAGACATCGCCCGAACAGGCACGTCCCGCCTTCGCCGAGCAGCATCAGTATGTGTCGGCTCTCCGCGACCAGATCGCATACGCCGAAGGAAAGAAGCTGAACCGCGACGCCAACGGGGAGCGCGTGATCTCCTACAGGATCAAGGACAAGTACAAGGACATGACCCTCTCGCAGATCCGCGAGGCCATGCCTCAGTCCAAATACATGGCTTTCGTGGAGTATGACTTCTCCAACGCCTACGTACCCGACCCCGCCGACAACGGCAACCGCCCCGGAATCTATCCCGAGTTCAAGGAGTCATGGGTGAACCCCGCCAACATGGTGCAGCTCGTGTATGACGAACTTGACGCCTGCGGATGGAACATCATCACCCAGAAGGAGCCTGAAAACGCACCCTTCTATGTGAACGGCAAAGTGAACATCGGCAACACCAACGGAAAGGTAATTCTCCAGACATTCACCTTTGACGCACTCCGCCAGTACAAGGAGATCTTCAAGGGACAGGTGCCGATGTGCTACCTACTCTGGGAAGGAACCTACGCCACCGACCTGACATACACCACTCCGACCGGCTATGCCGACATCATCAAGTTTGCCCTCGACAACGGCTGCCACATCATCGGCCCGGCCATCTCCGGCGCTCCCAACAATTATCCCGAGATGAACAAGCCCTGGCAGGCTTACATGATCCGCAAGAGCGGAATGCTCAACCATCCCTATTCGTTCGACTCCTACGCACAGATGGGCAAATACATGGGTATCTACAACTATGGCATCGAGACCAAGTATGACAGTCTGATGAGAATCAAGGTGGATCCTTCCCCCTATTCCATATTCACCACCGAACAGAGCATGCCGGTCTACATGGACGGTTTCTTCACAAACCGCTCGGAAATGTCGCTCCGCTTCATGATCGACCAGGGATTCCGCTGCAACAGCAAGATCGGCAATCCTTTCAAGGAGGGCACATGGTACGACAACTCCCAGGCTCCCCACGAGGTACTGGACGCTGTCAAGGTGCTCGAACAGCTCGGTTATTAATGAAGTCAGACAACAACTTCAAGACAACATCATTCCATTATCCAAGAATTATCAATCATGAAGAAATATCTTTTATTGCCGGCATTGGCATTCTGCCTGACAGCAGCAGCCCAGGACTTCGACAACGAGCCGACGATCGAACTCAAGAAAAATGATTTCCGCTTCACCGTGGGAGCGCGCATGATGGCTGACGTCGCCTATTATCACAGCGATTTCACTCCCCTCAAGAGCGGAGGCGCACTCTCCGACGCCCGCATCCGCACATCTTTCGCCTATAAGGACTGGTACTTCTATGCCGACT
>DERZ01000018.1:15754-25141 GCA_002361155.1 Porphyromonadaceae bacterium UBA3327
GGACTGGTACTTCTATGCCGACTTCGGTTTCGGCGGAGGCAAGTTCTCGCAGAAGAACATCTTCGCTCAGTGGAGCCGCACCAACCTCAAGGGTGCCACCAACTATGTGAAGGCCGGATATTACAATGACCCCGGCTCGATGGCCCGCAATACGTCGCTGGCAAGCTACCACTTCATCTCACGCCCAGGCTGCACGATGGCTCTCGGCGTGGGCCGCGAACTCGGTATCTCCTACAAGATCCAGAACAAGTCGTTCTTCCTCAATCAGGGAATCAGCACTGACCACGCCTACAACGAGCAGGCCGCCGGCTTCGACGGCATCGCCGTGAGCGGCCGCTGGCTCTACCGTCCGGTCAATGATGCGCGCAATACGTTCCACATCGGTGTGAACGCACGATTCGCGCACAACGGCAACGGCAAGGTGGTCAACAATGTTCTCCAGCGTACCATCACACTCGGACAGGCCATGGAGACTTACGTCGACGGAACGCAGGACCTCGTATCGGCCGAACTTCCCTGGGCGAACAATGTGATCAACGTAGGCGCCGAAGTGCTCTACAAGAACCCGAAGTTCTTCGCCCGCGGTGAATTCCTCTGGAAACATGTCACCAAGAGCCGCGACAGCTACTCCCTCTTCGAGGACGCTCAGGACAACATCGACTGCTGGGGTACATACGAGGCATGGCTCGCCGCCAATCCTCTGCGCAACAACAATTTCTACGGAGGATATCTGGAACTCGGCTACAAGATTTTCGGAGATCCATACACCTACAACGACTCCGAAGCGGTGCTCGGCGGTTTCTCCGGCAGATCGCTTGAAATCGTGGCTCGCTACAACTACACCGGTCTGAACGACATCGTAGACGGCGAATACTACAGCGCCGGCCGCGACCAGTACTATCCCGCCGGCTACATGCAGGACTACCCCTACGCCTCCTCGAGCGTGGGCGGCGGTAACGTCAACTCAGTGACCGTAGGTCTGAACTTCTCGTTCAACAAGTACATCCAGGTGATGGCCGACTACACCTACAGCCACCTCGACCGCGACAAACTTCCCTACGACCGCAACTTCCACTCGGTCCAGGGCCGCGTCCAGTTCACCTTCTGACAGATACCTGCCAACCCACAATAACAAGGCGGAGCCGCATCAGCGGCCCCGCCTTTATTTATATTTCTATAATGATTAATGCAACGTCTTACCGCCAGAAGAGAGGCGTTGCCATAGTTCGCGGATCCAGAGGACTAAGGAGGAAACGGAGACTATCAGCAGAAGGTCCTCGGCACCGGAGGGACTGAAACGCCAGTCAGTGGTGTGGAGCATCGGCTCCACATTAAAGAATTCGTATGCGATCTCGGTTATGAAAAGCTGACCTGCGACTATTATCGCCACAATGCTCCAGAAACCTTTGCTCATTCTAAGGCGGAACACACTTTCGCCCGTCCCGAAGCAACGGGCGTCGAACATGTACCAGAAGTGGGTCCATACGAAAATGGAGAACAGCAGCGTCGCCTCGTAGGGGGTCATCGGCGAGAGCGCGCCGACGTGCGCGTGGAACATCTGCGGAATCGAGGTGACCTCGGCATGGTTGAAAAGCCAGTAGAAACCGAAGGTGATCAGAAAGAAAAACGTTCCCACGCCTGTGAGCTCCACCATCATCTGTCGGGTCAGGATGGAGGCGCTGCGGTCGCGCGGCCGGTCGCGCATCACGGATGGCGACGGTGGCAGCGAGGCAAGCGCCATCGCCCCGAACGTGTCCATAATCAGGTTGACCCACAGCATCTGCGTCACCGTGAGGGGCGACTCCGAGCCGAAGAAAGAACCGAAAAGCACGAGGAAGCATGCGGCCACGTTCACCGTGAGCTGAAACAGCAGGAACCGCTGGATGTTCCGGTACAGGGATCTGCCCCACATCACGGCGCGACCGATGGAAGAGAAAGAGTTGTCGATGATGGTGATATCCGAAGCCTCCTTGGCCACCGAGGTGCCGTCGCCCATCGAGAGCCCCACCTGCGCGGCCTTAAGGGCCGGCGCGTCGTTGGTACCGTCACCGGTGACGGCCACCACTTCGCCGAGAGCCTGCAACGACTCCACGAGCCGCTTCTTGTCCATAGGGCGCGCACGGGCTATTATCTTGATGTCCTCCACGCGCTGCCGCAATTCGACATCGCTGAGTGCGGCAAATTCCGTACCGGTAATGATGTTTCTATCCGTATCCGCAGAATCGTCCCACAGACCTATCTGACGACCTATCTCACGGGCAGTACCGGGAGTATCGCCCGTAACTATCTTTATCCTGATACCCGCATCGGCAACCTCCTTCACCGCCGCCGGCACATCCGGGCGCACCGGGTCGGATATCGCCGCAATGCCGAGGAAAGTCAGCCTTCCGGAGACTATGCGGCCCCCTTCGATGGTCCGGTCGCCGGGGCCGAGTTCCTGATAAGCGAAGCCGAGCGTACGCATCGCCATGTTCTGGTATTCGAAAAGACGTGCCTCAATCTCATCGGAAGTGACACCGGCTCGATCGCGGCACATGGCGAACACAATCTCCGGAGCCCCCTTCACATAGATGATTCTCCTGCCGCCGGCAGACTTCACCACCGTAGCCATATATTTGCGCTCGGTAGAGAAAGGCAGTTCCTCGATCATTTCCACCCCTGATCTGAGTCTGCGGTAATCCATTCCCCGGCCGCGGAGCCAGAGGAGCAATGCCCCTTCGGTGGGATTGCCTATCACCTGCGGATTCTCACCCGAAAGGTCGAGCTGCGCGGTGGAGTTTACCGCGATTCCCTCATAAAGCACCTCATCGGAAGGATTCCCGAAAAAATCGGCCTGATAGACCTGCATCTGGTTCCGGGTCAGCGTGCCGGTCTTGTCGGTGCATATCACGGTGGTGGCGCCCATTGTCTCGCACGCATGCATCTTGCGGACAAGATTGTTGGTTTTCAACATCCGGCTCATGGAGTAAGCGAGCGAGAGGGTGACAGCCATGGGAAGCCCCTCAGGCACCGCCACCACAATCAGCGTGACTGCCACCATCAATGTCTTCAGGGTGTGCCCCAGCAAAGCCGACCAGGTCTCGCTGTCGGCACCGGGGTTGAGCATAGCGAACGCACCGGCCGCCGTGGCGATAAAGAGGAAAAAGAATACTGCAATCACAGCGGAGCACACTCCCTTGGACCAGTTGTGGAATTTCCTGACAAGCAGCCATAAAAAAGCGATGACCGGGATTACTGTCATGTATGACTGCCAATTGCCGAATCCAAGGAAGTGGACCAGCTGGCCGATGATCACCAGACCGGCGAAAAGATAGCTCGCGTCTGAGATCCAGACTGCGAGCCGGTCAAGCTGTTCGTTGAGGGGCGTCCTCACCGAGTCATCGATCTGCGACTCCGTAAACACCTTACCCATCTCTGTTGCATCGCCCACTTTCTGCACACGCATCACGCCATGTCCCTCCATTACCTTGGTGCCTCGCTCCAGATGATTCGACGGATAAGTGGCGTCAGGATCGAAATGGGCAGGGTCGACAGTCTTGGCACACATCGGCTCGCCGGTGAGTGACGACTCGTCGACACTCATGCTGACAGCCTCCATCAGTTCGCCGTCGGCAGGCACCTCGTCGCCAGTGTTGACAAAAACGATGTCTCCCACCACCACATCGCGCCGGGGCACAGTGGTGACGGTGCCTCCACGCATCACCTCCACCGGCTCGTCATCGTTCACCCTGTTCAGAATAGAGAAAGCCCTGTTGGCCTTCTCCTCGAAGATGAATGCAAGCCCCGTGGCGAGAAAGATGGCTATGAAAATGCCGACCGGCTCGAAAAACACCTTCCAGTCATGCCCCAGACCATAGTACTCATAACATGCGATACCGATCGACAATGCTCCCGCCACCAGCAGGATGACAATCAACGGATCCCGGAATTTCTTAATAAAAGCGCGCCACTTCGACTCCCTGGCGGGAGGAGTCAGCAAATTGGTGCCGTGCAGACGGCGACTCTCCACGACCTGATCGTCCTCCAGGCCGATATATACCTGTTTCTTATTTTCCATTGCAGCGAATATGACAAGGCCGCGGACATGGCTGAGGATACGGGCCATGCCGGGCCTGAAAAACAAATGCAAAAGTATCACAAATATCCGGAACAGAACCAACCGTCCCTGTTAATTATTTGTTAACTTTGATTTCACTCGGGAATGACCGCCGCTTTGCAGACGGCCTGCATCAGGGTCTGGCGTAAGGACTGGCGTATGTTCCGGGTCCACGGGTCGACTGGATCTGATGAAACCATCAATGCTTTCACACCGTTCCAGCGCGACCCTCCGAGACGCACCTTCGGCTTGTCGAACGTGCCCGTGACATTGACTCCGAACGGTATGTGGAACGGACTCTCAAGTACGCTCAGCTGGTAACACAGGTCTCCGTCGAGGTTATTAAGTCCCGTCATTCGGAGCCGGTACCGGGGAATTTCAATATCGAAGGGATAGACCTCCACCCGATTGCGGCGCAGAGCGGCATGGATGTCGATGTCACCCACATCAAGCGCGACATGGTCAGGTATGAGCATCCGCCACGCCATTTTGTCAATATATTCGTTGCGGTTGATATGGAGGCCCCGGCCCTTGACACAGAGATCGGCAGCGGCCGAAGGGATGTTGAAATACATCTTCGGGAAGAAATGCGCCTGTCCGGCAAAATCTACGGAAAATATGCCGTTGAAATTTCTGATTGCCGGATACGGGGCAAGCTTTCCGTCAAATACCCGATAGATGTTTTCGGTCTTTATATTGCTCACTGAAACAGAGGCGCCAACCTGCATCCGCTGCAGGTCCGAAGTGTCGAACAGAAAATTCAAGCCTATGTTGCCGAAAGGAGAATGTGCGGTGATGGTATCCGCCGAGAGCCGACCGTCGCGAAGGCTTAGATCACCCTTGATTCCGGTGAGCGGAATATCAAGATATCGGAGTCTGCCGGCCGATATCCTCACGTCGGCCCTTACATTGCGGGGCAACAACATGGCAATTGTATCGGAGGCAGTCAGCGGCTGCGGACCGGCGAGGGCCTCGACAGCCTTCTCCCCTCTGGTGGCACGGAGTCCCGCCACGTAGACGCGCGCAAGCTCGTTACAATCCAATGTGTCGATGTCCACGGCAAGAGTCACCGGCAGAGGCACAGGGCCGGCGGCATTGATGAACTGACGGAGATTGGCCACCGTACCCCGTACTCTCACGGCAGAACGGCCGCTTTTCAGCGTGGCACGGGCTATATTAAGCGAGTCGAGGCTGAGCGAGAGGCGAGTATCGCTCAGGACATTGTCGGCGGGGAATGCCGTCGAGCGTACCGTGCCGCACGCCAGCGTGACATCGGCGGCCGCCTGCCATTCGCTCATAAGACCACCGAGCACGTACGGCATCGGGCTGATTATGAACGCAGGGGAATGCCCGGCGAAATCCATGCACGCATTGTCGGCGGTCCATCGTGCCGGAACTTCGAACAAGTGTGGACTCAATGGTCTGGCGAGCCGGGTTCCGGACAGTTTCACGGCAATGTCACCGAGCGACACCGAAAGTCCTCTCTCCGAATAGTCCGCGCTACGTCCCGTGATGTCAATCCTGAACTCGCCGGGCAGCGAGTCGGCAGGATTGAAGCGCACCCTCCCCTTGGCGCGGACATCCTTCGCTCCAGCCCGGAAACCATCACGGCCCATGGAGAAGGACGGTATTTCCGCATAAATGTCGGCAGTAATATTTTCCACATCCACATTTTTCATGTCGATTACCCGCAGACGGACATCAGCTCCGATCAACGCTCTGCCGGCAATGTCCGGAAGCAGGTTGCCGGTAAGAGAGCGCACAATAGAGAGCATCCTCGCGATGTCGGCATCGGCATCCACAACTGCGGCTATCTGCGGAGAACGCGTCAGGCCCGACACATCGGCCCGGCCCTTTACAGAAATTCCCTCTCCGGACACATCCATATTCTCTATCCGCAATAACGAGGCGGCAGGATTCCGTCCGTCGATATCAGCCGATGCAAACAGGCAGATACTGTCCAGCGACAAATCAGACCCTCCGGCACTATACTTCACTTTTCCACACGGGACAGCGGCATTGACCTCTACCGAAGGCATACGGCCGGAATCAAGGCGATACGGCTCTGAGAGCCGTACCGTCGCGTACATACGCACCGCCGGTTCAAATGCCTTGAACTTGTCGGGAATAACGTCGGCAGAGAACATTCCCATAAGCCGGGCAACGTCGAATTCGCCGATGCGCAGTCCGCACGACTTCAGGAGCGGAGTTTCACCGAACGACATATCCGCAGCCAGATTCATGGGAACATTTCCCGCCACGACACGCAGGTTTTCAGCCGAGAGAGCCAACGGAACGAAACCAAGCGCCACGCGCCCCTTGATTCCGAACGGAAAATTCGCGAAAATCACCTCCATGCCGGACCGGAACGAGGCCCGTCCCTTCACATCAATTGAATATTGGTCTGTACCCCTGCCTCGCAGGGCAAGCCGATCGAATGACGCATTGAAATCCTCATCCCGCGGAACACTATGGTACGCAATCCGGGGCTTTCCCCGGAACACCACGCTGTCAACCATAATACGGGGGATGTTTCGCTTTTCAGAAAAAGTCCCGATTCTGTAATTGGCGAGTGAGTCGGACACCTCTACCAGATTAACGAAGGGCGAAAGTGCCGAGACTCCCGTAAGACAGATCTCCTCGTTGTCAAATATGTCACGGATGTCGATTCCGGCAGAAACATCCGCAGCCGACAATATCAGATCAGGATCAGCCGGAAGCCTTTTCCTCTGCTCCGGAGACATATCCCTGAGATTCCTGCCTGCAATGCTGATGGAATCCATAGTTATCACAAAATCGGGGAAGGTGGACCATATCGTATAGTCCGCATTGCAGCAACGGATATCGAGTGACATCGACTCGGAAGCCCTCCGGTTCACCATTTCGGTGAACCTTTCGGGAGTAAGCCACAGCGTGGCTGCCCAGAGAATGAGCACCGGAACAATCGACAGGGCAATAAGGGTCCACAGCAGGATATACAGTGTTTTAACAAGTCTGGACATAGTTCTCGTAACCTTGCAGTCACTCCTGTGACCCGTCCGGCCTGCAATACGGATTTGTGTGTGGTGGAGGGGACGGGATATGGAAACGGACTGATTTCGCATTATAAACAAAATCAGTCCGCTTTAAGTTTGTCCCCCCGTTTACGGTTCCGTCACTTTGCCGATTTGCGACGTCTGGGAGTTTTCGGAGCCGCGTCCTGGGCCTCCATTATATCCTTTACCCGGTCAGCCGTAAGAGAGGCAGGATCGGTACCCTTGGGTATCTTGTAGTTCACCGATTTGCGCTGGCCCTCCTTGTGCAGCGCGATGTATGGTCCGAAGCGGCCGTTGAGCACTTCAACGCCGGGAAGTTCGTCGAATGTCTTTATCAGGCGGTTCGCCTCCTTGCTGCGCTTCTCCTCAATGAGGGCTACTGCTTCGTCGAGGGTGATGGTCTGCGGAGCCAGCGTACCGGGAATAGAAACAAACACCTTGTCATGAAACACGTAGGGTCCGAAGCGGCCTATGGCAGCAGTAACAGGTTTTCCCTCGAACTCACCCACGGTGCGGGGCAACTCGAACAGTTTCAGCGCCTCCTCAAGAGTTATGGAGGCAAGGCTCTGGCCCTCGGCAAGACTCGCGAACTGAGGTTTTTCCTCGTCGGAGGCCTCCCCTATCTGCACCACCGGACCGAACCGTCCGATCTTTACCGACACGCGGCGTCCCGATGCAGGATCGGTACCGAGCACACGTTCTCCCACCTTATGGTCGAGACGCATGGAATCGGCCTTCTCGATATGCGGATGGAACGACTTGTAGAAATCCTCCATTTCATTACGCCAGGGAAGTTTCCCTTCGGAGATCTCATCGAATTTCTCTTCCACGCGTGCGGTGAAGTTATAGTCGAGGATAGCCGGGAAATACTCGGTAAGGAAGTCGTTGACCACCATACCGGTGTCAGTCGGCACAAGACGGCCGCGGTCAGAGCCAGTGTTTTCACTGAGAGTTTCAGCCTCTATCTCGCCGGCGGTGAGTGTGAGACGTCTGAAATCGCGCGGAGTGCCGTCACGGCCACCATGCACGATGTATCCCCGGGCCTGGATGGTCGATATTGTCGGAGCGTATGTGGACGGGCGGCCTATGCCGAGGTCCTCCATCTTCTTCACAAGCGAGGCCTCTGTATAGCGCGCCGGCGCCTGGGAGAATCGTTCGGTAGCGGTGATGGAATCGCGACGCAGTTCCATTCCCGGAGTCATGGCCGGAAGCAATCCGCCCCCTTTGCCGTCCTCTTCCTCTTCATCCCACACGGTATACGCCTTCATAAAGCCATCGAACTTTACGGTCTCTCCCTCGGTATGGAATTTCTCGGCTCCAGCCTGATTACCACCGGGGTTCTCAGGTTCCGCTCCAGCGGGTACGCGTTCGATGTCGACTCCGGTCTTCTCAAGCAGCGCATCACTCATCTGCGAAGCGACGGCGCGGCTCCATATCAGGCGGTAGAGCTTTTTCTCGCGGTCGGTACCCTCTATATTGCGGTTGCCGACGTAGGTGGGACGTATGGCCTCATGAGCCTCCTGGGCGCCTTTGGAGCTGGTGTGGTAGCGGCGTGTACGCGAGTATTCCTTGCCGTAGTTGTCTATGACAGCACGGGCTATCTCGGAGAGGGCTGTCTCGGAGAGATTGGTGGAGTCGGTACGCATGTATGTGATCTGTCCCGCCTCGTAAAGCTTCTGCGCCACGCTCATGGTGGTGTTGACCGAGAAGCCGAGCCGTTTGCCGGCCTCCTGCTGGAGAGTTGAGGTGGTGAAGGGTGGCTGCGGTTTGCGGGTGACGGGGCGGACGGAAATATCGGAGATCCGGAAATATGAATCGCGGCATTCCTTAAGGAATTCAATAGCCTTCTCCTCGGAGACAAAGCGCGTGGGGCACTCCGCCTTCAATTTTTTGCCGTCAGGAGTTATGAATACAGCGGTGACGCGGAAATAAGGAACAGGCACGAAACCCTTGACTTCCTTTTCCCTCTCGCAGATGAGCCTTACGGCTACGCTCTGCACGCGTCCTGCCGAGAGACTCGGCTTGATTTTCTTCCATAGAACGGGACTCAGCTCGAAACCGACGATGCGGTCGAGGACGCGGCGCGCCTGCTGGGCATTGACACGGTCGAGGTCAATGCCGCGCGGATTGGCGATGGCGGCGAGAATGGCAGGCTTGGTAATCTCATGGAAAACGATGCGCCGCGTACGGACAGGATCGAGCCCGAGCACTTCGGCCAAGTGCCAGGCGATGGCCTCTCCCTCGCGGTCCTCATCG
>DERZ01000018.1:25403-28529 GCA_002361155.1 Porphyromonadaceae bacterium UBA3327
CCCTCGCGGTCCTCATCGGAAGCGAGCCACACCATCCCGGCCTCGCCGGCAGCCGCCTTCAGTTTTTTTACCAGTTCCTTCTTGTCGGCAGGAATCTCATATATAGGAGTGAAGTCGCCATCGACATCAACACTTATGCCACGCTTCTTGAGGTCGCGTATGTGACCGAAGCTCGACATCACCTTGTAATCCGGGCCTAAAAATTTTTCAATGGTCTTGGCCTTTGCCGGAGACTCTACTATTACGAGATTCTTCATATTCTATGGTGGAAGTTCGTTGAAAAGAGGAGGTAAAAAACCTGCAAAAATATAAAAAAAAACAACCGACGCCAAAATAAGGATTAGAAATAGCGCGAAAAAAATAAATTCAGCAGGTTTTCAACAGGAGCCGTCGGAGCGGACGGACTCGCCCCGGTATGGCTCCACATGAACGGTCACTATCGGGGTTCCTTTGATGTAGAGGTCCCGGACTTTGTCCTCGACTTCGGTGGCTATGTTGTGGGCCTCCTCCACGGTGATGCCGGGATCGACTTTGATGTGCATGTCGACTATCACGTCGGCGCCGCTGCGGCGTGTGCGGAGATGGTGGAACGCTTTCACGCCGGAGGTGGAGGCGATTGCTTCCGAGATACTGCGCAGTTCGTGCTCGGGAAGCGAAATCTCGAGGAGTTCGTGCAATGCCGGGACGGCCATCTTTACCGATACCGCAATTATGAAAATGGAGACTATGATCTCGGCGGCGGGGTCGCATATTCCGCCGGCTTTGCCGAGAAACATGGTGCCGGCCACACCTGCCAGTGTGGCTATCGACGAGAAGGAGTCGCTGCGATGGTGCCAGGCGTTGGCGACCACCACCTCCGAATTGATCCGTCTGCCGACGCGGCGCGTGTACCGGTACAGCCATTCTTTCACTACTATCGAGGCGACGCATATTATCAAGGCCCATACGCCGGGACGCGGTATCTCCTCTCCGCGGGCGAAGTCGATGACTTTCCCAACACCGTCCCAGAGAATCCCGAGAGCCACCGCAAAAAGCACCAGCGAGAGCAGGATCGTGGCTAGTGTCTCATATTTGCCGTGACCGTACACATGTTTGCGGTCCGGCTTTTTTCTGGCGATTCCGACCATGGCGAGAACTATCACGTCGCTCACAAAATCGGAAAAGGAATGTATGCCGTCGGCAATCAGCGCGCTGCTGGACGCAAACACACCCGCCACAATCTTGGCAGCGCCCAGAGCGGCGTTACACCAGAAGCCCACCCACGTGACATGCCGGGCCTCTTTCACGCATTCCTGCGGTGTCAGTTCCTTTGTCATACCATTTTTTAAGAACCATAAGTTGCAAATTTAGCGAAAATACCCGGAATCAAGTCTGTGACAGGCGATAAGAATCAACACCCTGCTCGGATTCTTCCACGCACTCCCCTATCAGATTGACGAAAGTACCGCACCGCCGCCCCCAAGACCGACGAAACCTACGGGTCAGAAATGTGAGGAACCGTCGAAGCAGTGGGTGCAGAGCTTGCACTTGGGCAGCCCGATGGTCTTCACAAGCCGTTCAAGCGTGTTGAATCGCAGCGAGGTGAGTCCGAACTGTTCGCGGATCTTCTCTACCATCGCCTTGTACTCGGGTGAATCCGTAGTGGCGTATTTATCGAGATTCTTGTCGGAATCTCCCTCAAGGTCCTTGATTATGCGGCGCGTGATCAGCTCCAGATCGCTCTTCGAAGCACTGAAGTTAACAAACGGACAGCCGTAGATCAGCGGCGGACAGGCGATGCGGATATGTACCTCCTTCGCTCCGTAATCATAAAGGACCTGAACGTTGTCGCGCAACTGTGTGCCGCGCACTATCGAGTCATCGCACAGCAACGGGCGCGCCCCTTTGAGAAGCTCGCGGTTAGGAATCAGCTTCATCTTGGCCACAAGCGAACGTAGTTCCTGACGCGGGGGTGTGAAGCTGCGGGGCCATGTGGGTGTGTACTTCGAGATGGCGCGACGGTATGGAATTCCTTTTCCCTCGGCATAACCGATAGCCATGCCTATGCCCGAATCGGGTATACCGCATGAATAATCCACCTCTGTGTCATCCGACAGCCCCATGTCGTAACCCATCCGGTTACGCATCTCCTCCACATTCCTGCCCTCGTAGCAGGAGGTTGGAAATCCGTAATAAACCCACAGAAAGGAGCATATCTGCATCTCCTCGCCTGCGGGCCGCAGCACCTCCACGCCCTCGGGACGTATCCGCACGATCTCACCCGGACCAAGGTACCGGTCGATCTCGTAATCAAGATTGGGAAATGCGCTCGACTCGCTTGCGGCCGCGTATGCATCCTCCTTGCGCCCTATCACGATGGGGGTCCTTCCGAGCCGGTCACGCGCCGCTATCAGGCCGTCATCGGTGAGAATCAGCATCGAGCAGGAACCCTTCACCTTGCGGTAGACATTCTCAATGCCCTCCGTGAAATCCTTCCCCTGCGTGATGAGAAGAGCTATAAGTTCGGTCTGATTGGTGGTGCCGCTGCTGAGTTCGGCAAAATGCATGTTGCAGTCCAGAAGCTCACGCTCGAGTTCGTCGATATTGCAGATTTTCGCAACAGTCACAATCGCGAAACGCCCCAGATGGCTGTTGATTATGATCGGCTGGGCGTCGGTGTCGCTGATTATGCCTATGCCGGAGCGACCGGTGAACTTATCCAGATCTCCCTCGAACTTGGTGCGGAAATAAGAGCTTTCCAGATTATGGATCGAGCGGCGGAACTGATTAGCCTCCGAATCGTACGTGGCCATACCGCCTCGGCGCGTACCCAAGTGAGAATGATAGTCGGTACCATAAAACAAGTCTGCCACGCAACTATCCTTCGCGGCCACTCCAAAAAAACCTCCCATAAATAACGTTCTGAAATTTTACAGCGTTCTGAAATTTGAAAGTGCAAAGTTAAGCAACAAACTCGAAAAATTCAAAAAAATCGTTTAATGCCACTCCTCCGTCACTGGAGTTTGGAAATTAAGAGTAGGGAGAGTTGGTTTTTTAATAAAAAAATCTAAAAAAGAGGAAAAAATTTGGATGAGTCGAATAAAACTCTTAAATTTGCAAAGAATTTTCGGGGCGTAGCGCAGTCCG
>DERZ01000062.1:0-3875 GCA_002361155.1 Porphyromonadaceae bacterium UBA3327
GGCCGAGTTCAAAGGATTTGGCGAAGAGGTTAAGCTCGGTGACACCCTCACCGTAGACATCTTCAGCGAAGACGACTTCGTAGACATCCAGGGAACCTCCAAAGGTAAAGGTTTCCAGGGCGTAGTGAAGCGTCACGGATTCGGCGGCGTCGGCCAGTCAACCCACGGTCAGCACAACCGCCTCCGCGCCCCCGGTTCGATCGGCGCCTGCTCCTACCCCGCAAAGGTGTTCAAGGGGCTCCGCATGGCCGGACAGATGGGCAACGAACGCGTGACTGTCCAGAATCTCCAGGTGATCAAAGTGATCCCCGAGCACAATTTGTTAATGATTAAGGGTTCCGTTCCCGGTGCCAAAGGTTCAATCGTTTTAGTTGAGAAATAATGGAAGTAGCAGTTTATAACATCAAAGGCGAAGATACAGGACGCAAAGTCACTCTCAATGATGAAGTGTTCGCTCGCGATCTGAGCGAAGGCAATGCTGAGCACACCCTTTATCTCGACATCAAACAGTACCTCGGCAACCAGCGCCAGGGAACACACAAGAGCAAAGAACGCAGCGAGGTGTCTTATTCCACCCGCAAGATGGGACGTCAGAAAGGTGGCGGCGGCGCCCGCCGCGGTGACCTCAACTCTCCGCTGCTCTATCATGGTGGACGTGTGTTCGGTCCCCGCCCCCGCGACTACCGCTCGAAGCTCAACAAGAAGATGAAAAGCCTTGCGCGCAAGATTGCTTTCACTTCAAAGGCCAACGACAAGCAGATCTTCGTGGTGGAGAACTTCACTTTCGACGCTCCCCGCACGAAGAGCTACATGGAGCTCGCCAAGAACTTCAAGCTCGACGACAAGAAGGTCCTCCTCGTTTTCGCAAACGTGGACCGCAATGTCCTCCTCTCGGTGCGCAACGTGCCCAACGCGCTCATGGCACAGGCAATCGACCTGAACGCCTACACCGTGCTCAACAATGACGCCATCCTCCTCACCGAAGATAGCGTCGGCATCATTAACGACATTAAATAAGCGACCACCATGGATATTCAGATCAAACCGATCGTAACGGAAAAGGCTACCGCCTACAGCGAGAAGCAGAACTGCTACATGTTCGCTGTTTCCCCCGGCGCCAACAAGTTTCAGATCAAGGACATCGTGGAGAAGCTCTACAATGTCCGCGTCGAGAGAGTAAACATCGCCAACTATGCCGGCAAGCGCGTGCAGCGCTACACCAAAGGCGGACTTATCCGCGGCCGTCACGACGCTTTCAAGAAGGCTTACGTGACTGTGGCCGAAGGACAGAAGATTGACTATTACAGCAATATTTAAAAAAAATGGCAGTAAGAAAATTCAAGCCCACTACGCCTGGGCAAAGACACAAGATTATTGGTGTGTTCAAAGGACAAATCACTGCTACCACACCAGAAAAGTCTCTTACAGTCGGGAAGCGCTCCACAGGCGGCCGCAACTCGTCGGGCCATCTCTCCACACGTTACCGTGGAGGCGGCCATAAGAGAAAACTGCGTCTGATCGACTTCAAGAGAAACTACGACGGGGTGCCCGCGGTGGTGAAGAGCATCGAGTATGATCCCAACCGCTCCGCACGTATCGCCCTGCTGTACTATACCGACGGCTCCAAAGCCTATATCATCGCGCCTAACGGCCTTCAGGTAGGCCAGACCGTGATGAGCGGCGAGGACGTGGCTCCCGAGGTGGGAAACACACTCCCCCTGGCCAAGATACCCGTCGGTACTCTGATCCATTGTATCGAGCTCCGTCCCGGACAGGGCGCCTGCATGGCTCGCTCCGCCGGTACGTTCGCTCAGCTCACTTCGCGTGAAGGAGACTACGCGATAATCAAATTGCCTTCCGGTGAAACCCGCAAGGTGCTCCTCACCTGCCGTGCCACTATCGGTGTGGTAGGTAACTCCGACCATGCTCTCGAATCGAGCGGCAAGGCTGGACGCAGCCGCTGGCTCGGCCGCCGTCCCCACAACCGCGGTGTCGTCATGAACCCTGTGGACCACCCGATGGGTGGTGGCGAGGGCCGTCAGTCCGGTGGTCATCCCCGCTCCAGAACAGGTCTCTACGCCAAGGGCCTCAAGACCCGTTCGCCGAAGAAGCATTCTTCGAAGTATATAATTGAAAGAAGGAAAAAGTAATTTGATTAATTGAGACAAGTATGAGTCGTTCGCTTAAAAAAGGACCTTTTATCAGCGTCAAGCTTGAGAAGAAGGTGGCCGCAATGGACGAAAGCGGGAAAAAGAGCGTCATCAAGACCTGGAGCCGCGCCTCCATGATTTCGCCCGATTTCGTCGGCCACACCTTCGCCGTGCATAACGGCAACAAGTTCATCCCCGTCTATGTGACGGAGAACATGGTCGGCCACAAGCTCGGCGAGTTCGCTCCCACGCGCACTTTCCGCGGCCACGCCGGCAACAAGAAAAAATAATTGGCCCCTTATCATTAACAGACAAAAACAGTACAAGATACAATGGGTTTAAGAAAAAGAAAATCAGCCGAAGCCATCAAGGAGGCTCGCAAGACGCAGTACGGCGCGGTTCTCCGCAACGTGCCCTCTTCGCCCCGAAAGATGCGTCTCGTGGTCGATATGATCCGCGGCCAGGAAGCGTTCAAAGCCCTCGGCATACTCAAATTCTCCAACAAGGAGGCTTCCCGCAAAGTCGAGAAACTCCTCCGGTCGGCAATCGCCAACTGGGAACAGAAAAACGAGCGCAAGGCAGAGGCCGGCGAGCTCTATGTGAAGACCGTCTTCGTTGACGCGGCCCCCATGCTCAAGAGAATGCGTCCCGCCCCCCAGGGCCGCGGCTACCGCATCCGCAAGCGCTCAAACCATGTGACTATCTACGTAGACACGAAAGTTAACAATAACGACTAATTAGCAAGATGGGACAGAAAGTTAATCCAATCAGCAACCGTCTCGGAGTGATCCGCGGTTGGGACTCAAACTGGTATGGCGGTAAGAAATACGGCGAGACCCTCCTCGAGGACTCCAAGATCCGTAAGTACCTCCACACTCGTCTTGCCAAGGCAAGCGTGTCGAGAATCATCATCGAGCGTACGCTCAAGATGGTCACCGTGACTATCGCAACCTCGCGCCCCGGTATGATCATCGGAAAGGGCGGCAAGGATGTGGATGCCCTCAAGGAGGAGCTCAAGAAGCTTACCGACAAGGAGGTGCAGATCAACATCTATGAGATCAAGCGCCCCGAGCTCGACGCCGAGATCGTGGCTGCAAGCATCGCCCGTCAGATCGAGAACAAGGTGGCTTACCGCCGTGCCGTGAAGATGGCGGTGGCATCGACAATGCGCATGGGTGCCGAGGGTATCAAGGTTCAGGTCAGCGGTCGCCTCAACGGCGCCGAGATGGCCCGCTCCGAGATGTTCAAGGAGGGCCGTACGCCGCTTCACACTCTCCGTGCCGACATCGACTATGCGCTGGTGGAGGCTCTCACCAAGGTGGGTATCATCGGTATCAAGGTGTGGATCTGCCGCGGTGAAGTCTATGGCAAGAAGGAGCTCACCCCGGTCTACGTGGCCGGTCAGAAAGAGCCCGGACGTCCTCAGAGCGGCGGCCGCAAGGGCGGTTTCCGCAATAAGAAGAATAACAACCGTTAAAAACAACTACGATAATGTTACAGCCTAAGAAAACCAGATATCGTCGCTCTCAGAAGGGCCGCATGAAAGGCGAGGCCCAGAGAGGCAATCAGCTGGCGTTCGGTTCGTTCGGTATCAAGACTCTCGACTCCAAATGGATCACTGGCCGTCAGATCGAGGCCGCCCGTGTGGCCGTGACGCGATACATGCAGCGTCAGGGACAGATCTGGATCAGAATATTCCCGGACAAGCCTATCACCAAGAAGCCT
>DERZ01000062.1:4119-5563 GCA_002361155.1 Porphyromonadaceae bacterium UBA3327
GCCGAGGTGCGAATGGGTAAAGGTAAGGGTAACCCCGAAGGATTCGTGGCGCCCGTCACCCCCGGACGTATCCTGATCGAGGTGGAGGGCGTTCCCTACGACGTGGCCAAGGAGGCTCTCCGCCTCGCGGCCCAGAAGCTCCCCGTGATCACCAAGTTCGTGGTACGCCGCGACTATGATCCCTCACAGAACGTTTAAAATCAACCTGCAAAATAATGAAAAAGGAAGAAATCAAGGAATTAAGCATTCAGGAATTGAAAGCCCAGATAGAGGCTTCAGAGAAAGCTTATCGTGAATTGAAAGTAGCGCACGCGATCACCCCTTCCGACAATCCGGCCAAGATCACCAAGGATCGCCGTGATATCGCCCGTCTGAAGACAGTGTTGCGCCAGAAGGAAATCGCAGCTGAAAAGGCTGCTGCTTCCGAGAAGTAATCAACCCGTTCAAAGATTCTAAAAAATGGAAGAACAGAAAAGACATTTGAGAAAAGAGAGAATCGGGGTCGTTTCGAGCAACAAGTGCGACAAGACCATCACGGTCGAGATCAAATGGAAAGAGAAACACCCGATCTACGGCAAGTTTGTGAATAAGACAAAGAAGTACCACGCCCACGATGAGAAAAACGAGTGCTCGGTCGGCGATACCGTTCGTCTGATGGAGACCCGTCCTTTGAGCAAGACCAAAAGATGGAGACTGGTAGAAATCATCGAAAAAGTTAAGTAATCATGATACAGACAGAATCACGTTTGACAGTAGCCGACAACAGCGGTGCGAAGGAAGTCCTCTGCATCCACGTTCTCGGAGGCACCGGCCGCCGTTACGCAGGTGTCGGCGACATTATCGTAGTGACCGTGAAGAGTACGATCCCGTCGTCTGAGGTCAAGAAGGGCACAGTATCCAAGGCAGTGGTAGTCCGTACCAAAAAGGAAATCCGCCGCCCCGACGGCAGCTACATCCGTTTCGACGACAACGCCTGCGTGCTGCTCAACAACGCCGGCGAGCTCCGCGGAACACGTATCTTCGGCCCGGTGGCCCGCGAACTCCGCGCCACCAACATGAAGATTGTTTCTTTGGCACCTGAGGTACTTTAATCAACTGAAGCAAAAACAGTAAACACAGACAACCCCAATGAGCAAATTACATATCAAAAAGGGAGATACCGTTTACGTTCTCGCCGGTGAGGACAAGGGCCAGCAGGGCCGTGTGCTCTCAGTCCAGGCTGCCAAGAACAGGGCTATCGTAGAGGGTATCAATATCGTGTCGAAGAGCACGAAACCGACCGCCAAGCATCCGCAGGGCGGCATCGTGAAGATGGAAGCACCCATCAATATCTCTAACCTCGCGCTGATCGACCCCAAGAGCGGCAAACCCACCCGTGTGGGAATCCGCATCAACGAAAAGGGCGAGAAAGTACGTTACTCTAAAAAATCAGGAGAGGAGATCA
>DERZ01000059.1 GCA_002361155.1 Porphyromonadaceae bacterium UBA3327
TATGTGGTGCAGGACGGCGACATCATGCACTTCCGCTTCAACGTGTAAAGGAGGAGATATGACGGGCTTTCTTGTCTTCGTAGACCTGGTCTAGGCTGATGAGGATGCCCGTCTCTTCGACATCTCCGAACTCGCGGTTTACAGCCGTGCCGAACGAACGCATCGTCGGGGAGAGTGACATGTAGGCGTTGACGAGCGGCGGAATCCTGTAGCCGGCGGCGCGCACGAACTGTGAGAGTATCCGCATGTCCTCCTTGTAGTCGCCGGTATAGCGGTTCTGGATTTCGGGTGACGCGGCTATGCTCGGCAGAGGGACAATGGGGGTAACCAGAGAGTCGGGATCCGGGAAATGCCTGTGTATGAATCCCAGCAGCATCTCGCGGCTCTCGCGGTGGAAGTCAGGATACATGGTAACCTTGCCGAAGAGATACTTTATCTGGGGGTAAATCACCGTGAGGGCGCCGAGACCGTCCCAGAGATTGTCGAGCGCGTAGATCTGTTTCGGGCGCTCCTGACTGTTCTGGTACACCGGTACCACGAACGAGCGTCCCAGCTCGATGGTATGCGGAAGATAGCCGGTGATGAACTCGGGAGAGAACCGGAACAAATGGGAGGTGGCGATACATGGTACGCCGTCCTCTGTCCTTATGTCCTTGCCGAGGATGAAGCGGTATCCGCCGATGATCTCATCCCCCTCGGGATTCCATACGATCATCTGGCGGCACGGCACATCCATTGTGTCGAATTCATCTATGTCACATTCAAGCCCTGTGCCTCCCCCCGCATTGCGGAAGGAAAGCTCGCGCAGTCGGCCGATCTCACGCATTGTGGCAGGCGCGTTGAAAGCATCGACCACGTATATCTCGTTGTTGCCCTTGTTGGAGCGGCGCAACAGTCGGTCGGGTGTAAGTTCTGCTTTTATCAGGGCTGTGTCTACTTTGTCAATAATCGGCTGCATAATTGTAAACAATCCGGCGGACCTCTAATCCGCCTATGATGTGCAAAATTAAAAAAAAATACAGTTCCGTGCAACAAATCGTACTTTGTTAAGGAGAATTTGTCGTGATTGTTCAAAAATATTGTAGAAAAATTTCTTTATATGCTGAAAAATACTTAATTTTGGCACAACATGCTGATGTCGCGTTCCTGCCGATGGACCGGACCGGACACCAGAATGGAAAACGAGCCTTAAATTCTATAACTTAAATCTACATATCGTAATGGCTAAAACGCTAAGAGTTAGAGATCTGACACTTCGCGACGGACAACAGTCGCTTTTCGCAACGCGTATGAAGCAGGAGAACGTGGACCGTCTTCTCCCCCTCTACCGTGATGCTAAATTCTATATCATGGAAGTCTGGGGCGGTGCTGTGCCCGATTCCGTGATGCGTTATCTGGGCGAGAGTCCCTGGGACCGCCTCCGCGAGTGCTCGAAGGCAATGAAGGGCATCTCGCTGCTCTCCGCCCTCTCGCGCGGCCGTAACCTTTTCGGCTATGTGCCTTATCCCAACAGCGTGCTCAAGGGCTTCTACGAGAAGGCCATCGAGAACGGTCTGAACGTGATGCGTATCTTCGACGCCCTCAACGACATCAACAACATCCATGACTCGATCGTGATGATCAACGAGCTGGGCGGTATCGCCGACGCGGCTGTCTGCTACACAGTAGACCCCAAGGATGATGCATCCAAGGAGAAGATCTTCACCGACGAGTATTTCGTAAACAAGGCTGTGGAGATGGAGAAAATCGGCGCCAAGATGATAACGGTCAAGGATATGGCCGGTCTGGTGAATCCCGCCCGCATCTATACTCTTATGCCCAAGCTGAAGAAAGCGCTCAAGGTGCCCGTGGACTTCCACACGCACTGTACTCCGGGCTACGGTCTTGCATCGGTGCTGACCGCAATCATCCAGGGCGTCGACATCGTCGACACCAACATCTGGTGGTTCGGAGGCGGCTCCGCAGCTCCGGCGATCGAGCTTGTGGACATATTCTGCAAGAAACTCGGCGTGGAACTCGAGGCCAACATGGAGGCTGTGGCGAAAATCCGCCATGAGCTCAAGGATGCCCGCAAGGCTCTTGCCGACTTCGACCTTAACAAGGACAAATGGCCGAAGGACTTCGATGAGGCTTTCGCGGCTATGCCCAAGGAAATCGACGCGGAGTTCGACCGCGCCATCAAGGCCGCCAAGAAATGCGACGAGCCGGCTCTTCTCGATGCCTGCCATAAGATAGAGGAATATTTCGGCTTCCCCAAGCCCAACGAGATTGTGAAGAATGCCGAGGTGCCCGGAGGAATGTACTCCAACATGGTTGCCAACCTCAAGCAGCTCAACGCTCTCGACGTGCTTGACGAGGCCATGGCCCTCATCCCGAAGGTCCGCCGCGATGCCGGTCTGGTGCCTCTCGTTACCCCGACCTCCCAGATTGTAGGCTCGCAGGCTGTGGCTCTCGCCATGGACCGCCGCAAAGGCAATCCCGACTATACCAATAAGAACAACCAGTTCGTAGGCCTCGTGAAGGGCGAATATGGTCTGACTCCCGTACCGGTGGATCCCAAATTCCGTGAGCTTATCACCGGCAGCCCCGTGGAGACTCCCTACGATGTGAACAGCTACAAGAAACCGGCCAACCCGGAACTCGACAAGTTCGGAGGTCTGAAACTCGCTCAGAATGAAGAGGAGTATCTCCTTCTTGAGCTTCTTCCCAATGTGGCCAAGACATTCCTCCAGAATCTCCGCAAGGCCGAATATGAGGCCAGTGCCGCTTCCGCTCCCAAGGCCGAGGCTCCCAAGGCTGCAGCTGCCGAGGCCGGCGACGGTCCTGTGTTCAAGGCTCCGATGGGCGGAACTGTACTCGAAATCCGTGTTAAACCGGGCGATACCGTTAAGCCGGGTGACACCGTGCTTGTGTATGAGGCCATGAAGATGGAGAACGACCTGGCATGCGACATGGGTGGCGTGGTGAAAGCCATACTTATCGGCGAAGGCGACGTTATGGCCACCGATCAGCCTCTGATCGAGTTCGCAGGCGAGGGATGCGCCGCTCCCGCGGCTCCCGCAGCCGAGGAAATCCAGGGCGGAGGAGAAATCATGAAGGCTCCCATGGGAGGAACAGTGCTCGAGGTGAAGGTTAAACCTGGCGACGCTGTCAAGCCGGGCGACACTCTGCTTGTGTACGAGGCAATGAAGATGGAGAACAACCTCACCGCTGACCGTGCCGGAGTCATCGCCAAGTGCCTCATCGAGGATGGCGACGTGATGTCGACCGACCAGCCCATATTCGAGTTCGCCGGCGCCGGCGCTGCTCCCAAGGCTGCTCCCGCTCCGAAACCTGCTCCCAAGGCCGCAGCTCCCGCTCCCAAGAAAGAGGCTGCTCCGAAATGCGAGTGCAAGCCTGTGACCGGCATTGACACAAGCCGCGCTTATCCCGCGCTTGAGGGCGGATCTGCAGCTCCTGTGCTCCCCAACGCCCGCAAGGCCGAGGGCAGCGGCAACGCTCCGGTCCTTCGTCTTGCCGAGGGCACCACGCTCGAAATCAATGTCAGCCCCGACGGCGGAATCAACATCCGCATCACAACCGGCAAATAAGAGCGCGCTCTAAACCAAAACAGATTTTAAATCCGTTATATAGAGGAGAAGATCCCGCCAGGGGTCCTCTCCTCTCCTCTGCTATTCAGACCCCTATGCCGGTATTCACGCGGCGGGATAACTTAACACCTAAAGTCATGGCTGACAAACGCCTTTTCCTTCTCGATGCTTATGCGCTGATTTTTCGCGCGTACTATGCCCTTATCAGAATGCCGCGTACCACGCAGGCGGGTTTCAATACTTCCGCGATATTCGGATTCGTCAACACTCTCGAGGAACTCCTCCGCAAGGAGGCCCCGACCCATATTGCCGTATGCTTTGATCCTCCGGGACCGACTTTCCGCAATGAGGCCTTCGATGAATACAAGGGAGAACGCAGTGCAACTCCGGAGGATATCAAGCTTTCGGTGCCGGTAATCAAGGAGATCGTGCGTGCATACAACATTCCGATTGTAGAGGTGGAGGGCTTCGAGGCCGACGATGTGATAGGAACTCTGGCGCGTTGTGCGGAAAAAGAAGGGTTCACCGTATACATGATGACCCCCGACAAGGACTTCGGTCAGCTTGTGAGCCCTTCCGTGTTTCAGTACAAGCCATCCTACCGCGGGCAGGATTTCGAATTGCGGGGAGAGGAGGAGGTGTGCGGCCGTTATGGCATAGAGCGTGCTTCACAGGTGATCGATCTGCTGGCACTGATGGGCGACAAGGTGGACAACATTCCCGGTTGTCCGGGTGTGGGCGAGAAGACGGCGGTGAAGCTGATCCGGGATTTCGGCAGCGTGGAGAATCTTCTCGACAATACCGGGCACCTCAAGGGTGCGCTCAGGAAGAAAGTGGAGGAAAACGCGGAGAACATCCGGTTTTCCAAGTTTCTCGCCACCATCCGCACGGATGTCCCGGTGGATGTGGATCCCGGGAGCCTCGAGGCGCGTCCGGCGGACAGGGAGAAGCTGTTTGCCATTTTCAAGGATCTGGAGTTCAAAAGCCTTGTGGCGCGTGTGGCGCGCAGACTCGACTCGGCGAAGGTCAGACCGGTTCCCGAGGCGGGACTTTTCGACTTTGTCGATGGCGGGGATGTCTCCGGCAATGAGGGAGAGGAGGCTCCGCATTCCCATCCGGAACCGGAAGCTGTGCCGGAGAATTATGTGACCGTTTCGGACGATGTGGCGCTCGGCGAACTGAAGCGTGCTCTTGACGGCGCGGAGCGGATAGGCATACATCTGGCTGCGGATGGTGAAAACGATGCCATGTCGGGATTCACAGGGGCGGCATTGGCCACAGCTCCGGGAAAGGCATGGTATGTGCCGGCCGGTTATACCGACGGGGTGCGGTTTCTGCTCGACCTTATGGCGATGCCGGCGCTTGTGAAGGTGAGCTGTAACGCCAAGCGCGACATGGTGCTGGCGGCGAGGCTGCGCAACGATGAGATAGACGCGCTGGTGAACTACAGGGACATATCTCTTGCCCATTATGTGCTGCAGCCTGAGATGCGGCATTCTGCAGACGTTCTTGCGCAGACATATCTCGGATGGGAGATTCCGGTCGCTCCGGCCAGGTCCCCGCGCAAGGCAAGGTCGCTTTTCGAGGACGATGACACAAGCGGCGAAAACATGCGTGCCGCATGCATCCAGGCCGATGCCGCGCTCAGGCTCATAGTCCCGCTCGAGGAGGAGGTGAGAAGGCAGGGCATGGAGAGGCTGCTCGATGACATCGAGCTACCACTTGTCAGGGTGCTCGCCGGCATGGAGCTCGCGGGAGTGAGACTGGATGTGGCGGCTCTCAACGATGCCGCCCGCGACATGGAGGAACGGATAGCGGCTCTCGAGGAGGAGATCTATTCGCTCGTCGGCGAACGCTTCAACATCGGATCTCCCGCAAAGGTGGGGGAAGTTCTTTTCGACCGTCTGAAACTCGACGCGAAGGCCAGGAAGACCAAGACGGGGCAGTACTCCACAAGTGAGGATATACTCGAAAAACTGGTTCCGAAGCATCCCGTGGTTGGAAAGATAATGGAATTCCGCGCCTTGAGGAAACTGCTGACAACTTATCTTCAGGCGCTCCCGGCGGCCATAAATCCGGAAACGGGCAAGGTGCACACCAACTATAATCAGACGGTGACCGCCACCGGCCGGATATCGTCGTCGGCACCCAATCTGCAGAATATCCCGGTGCGTGACGATGAGGGACGGGAAATCCGGCGGGCCTTTATCGCCGATCCCGGCTGTCTGTTCTTTTCGGCCGACTACTCGCAGATTGAACTGCGGCTTATGGCAGACTTCTCAGACGACGGAATCATGCTCGATGCCTTCCGCAACGGACGCGACATACATGCCATCACTGCCGCCCGCATCTTCCACAAGAGTCCGGAAGAGGTGACGGCAAACGAGCGCCGGAAGGCCAAGACTGCAAATTTCGGGATCATCTACGGGATCTCGGCGTTCGGTCTCTCCACTCGGCTCGGTATACCGCGGGCCGAGGCCAAGGAGATTATCGACAATTATTTCATGACCTTTCCGGGGGTGAAGAAATATATGTCGGACTCCGTGGAGCATGCCCGCGAGAAGGGTTATGTGGAGACCCGGATGGGGCGCCGCCGCATGTTGCCGGACATTAACTCAAAGAACCCCGTGGTGCGTGGATATGCCGAGCGTAACGCCATCAACGCGCCGCTGCAGGGTACTGCGGCCGACATCATCAAGGTGGCAATGGTGGCCATCGAGAGGGAGATGCGGAAGCTCGGCCTGAAGTCGACCATGATCATGCAGGTGCATGATGAATTGAATTTCAATGTTATTCCCGAGGAACTTCCGGTGCTGCAGGAGCTTGTGACGCGGCAGATGGAGTCGGCCTACAGCGGGAAGGTGCCGCTGACGGCTGAGAGCGGTGTGGCTTCAAACTGGCTTGACGCCCACTGAGCTGTGCATGATACTCATAGGATACGAGGATATAACTATATACGTAAGAAAGGGATGCCCTCCGGGAGCATCCCTTTCTGTTGAGTATTGTTAATTGTACGGAAGACCTGAGTCATCGGTCTTACGGACAATTATCAGAGATTCGAAAGATTGAAGTTTGCAAACTCCAGGTCGCTTTTTGCGCGTGCAAGGAGAGCTGAATCAGCCTTGGCGGCGTCGCGGAGATTGCTGAGCACGCCACTTTCGTTGTTGGTGCGGGCTGCGACAATCGCCTTCAGGTAGGAAGTGGTGGCGTCCGGGGCCGCGACTTTTGCGAGGATTTCCTGCGCGGTGGTATAGTTCCTGGCCAATATATGGGCGAGAGCCGCGTTGTTGGTCTTGGCGTCGCCGAAGGAGTTGATGGCTTTCTGTACATCACCCTGTGAGAGATAGTACACGCCCATGGCGTCGGCGCTCTCAGGAACGCCTGCGGCGGCACCTATCTGTTCGTTGGCCTTGGCATAGTCGTGGGCCAGCATCGAGATCAGACCGAGGTTCATCTCAGGCTCCTTCGCGGCGGGATTGAGGCGGCGGGCATGCTCGAAATTAGCTTTGGCGCCTGCATAGTCTCCGGCGATGTACTGCGTCATGCCGAGGTTGTTGAATGTGCGATAATCCTTGGAGTGAATTTCGGCTGCCGTGTTGTATACATCCATCTTCTTCATGTTGTCGTCGGTCAGAGTGGCGACATAAAGCATCTCCTCCTCGGTGAGTTTCTTGGGATTGGTGTTGTAAAGCTCCACGAGTTCCTGATCGCTCTTGCCGAGGACGTTGATCTGTGCCATCACGCGCGAATAGCGGAGCTGGGGAAGAATCTGGTCGGCGAGCTCGTCGAACACGGAGGAGAGGTTGCGGATCTCACGTTCGCGCTGCTGGGGATCGGGATACATGCGAAGTACGCTGAGTATAAGGTCTTTGTCCTGAATATTGCTCTTCTCCACGAGTTTCTCGAACCCTTCCCAGTCCTCTGGTGTGAAAGAGGAAGTGAGTTCACCGAACTCAGAGATTTTATCCTTTTTGAGCTGGTTTTCCACAAGGCTGGTGGTGTTCTTTTCCCGTTTCTGCGCGAGTTTCTCGTTGAAGTCGTACGATCCTTCCGGAGAAGCGTATGAATTGATGTTGATGGCGGCTATTTCCTGATTGGGAGCCTGGTTCGCTTCCATCAGACGCTTGTTGAGGTCGATGTAATCGGCCTTGTTGGTCTGGTTGGCGCGTATGTTTGCCTGATTTATGAGGAAATGGATGTCGGCGGAATACTTTTCGGTGATCACCTTCTGGAAATCATCCTTGGCGAGAGCCGGGGTCACGGTTTTTGCCGATGCCAGAGTGGAGGTGGCCACTACGCCGTAGCCCACTTTCACGCGGGGAAGGCGATAGATCTTGCCGTTCTGGTCAACTGTGAAATCGAGGAAAAGTTCGGAAGACGACATTCCGGGATTGTAGGCCACGGAGAAAGGAATGGAGACGTTGCCGCCATTTTTGTAATCAACTACCTGACCGTTGGCGCGGACATCCTCGCCCTGGAAAATTACAGGTTTCGCGAGCACCTCGCTGTCGTTGCCGGAGGCCGTTTTCCATGAAATCACCGGGGTAGCTGTAACCTTGGCGTTTTTAACCATGAATTTGGCGGGTATTGATCCTTTGACGGTTCCGGGCACGTTCTCGCCTACGGTTTCCAGCGGAGTGGGAACGGTGGAGAAGAAACTGCTCTTGAACTGGCCGAGTTTCTTGTTGCACCCGGTGGCTCCTACGAGCACCAGACCGAGGGCAAGATAAATGATTTTTTTGTTCATGAGGTATAAAAGAAAATGATATGAAAAAATCGGATCAGGATGTTGACGCGGTGCGTGTGCGCCGATGCTGTTCACGGTGTAAAGATAGTAAAAAATAGTGGTTTAGAGGTTAAAAGGAGTCAAAAAAGTGTTAAAAACAAAAAATTTCAAAAAAAAGTGCTGAAAAATTTGGTAGGAAAGGAAAAAAGAAGTAATTTTGCAATCGCAAACGAGGCTGATAGCCGAGCGCGCATGACTCCGTGGCTCAGTTGGTAG